>NZ_JBICZB010000032.1:0-84510 GCF_043201815.1 Kitasatospora sp. NPDC048296 | reverse complement strand
GCGGGTAAAACGGGGGGCCGCCCCGGGGGGCCCAGGCGGCCCCCCCCCCCGGGGGGGGGGGGGGCCCCCCCCCCCCCCCCCACCCCGAAACCCACCCCCACGCCCGCGCCCACCCAGCCCCGGAGCGGCCACCCCCGGAGCCGCCCCCGGCCACCCACCCTCCCGAAAGCCCCCCACCAACAGACATCCCCCACCCCGCCATCCGCCGGTAAGCCCCCGTTCAGCGGCTTCCTCCCCCCGCAATCCGGGAAAGAGAAGGTGAACGGGTTCCGGGACACCCCGTTCAGGGAGGGACGGCCATGGCGTCAGGGCAGGAGCTGGAAGCCGGGGTACGGCCGAGCGGCGGCCTGCGCCAGACCGAACCACCGTGGCCCGGCAGCTGGCAGCCACTCGGCGCCCGCTTCCGGACCGGTCAACTCGGCAGCGCGGGCACCAACTTCGCGCTCTGGGCGGCCGGCGCCGAGGCCGTCGACCTGTGCCTGTTCGACGAGGACGGCCGGGAGAGCCGGCACCGCCTGACCGAGCAGGACTTCCAGATCTGGCACGGCTTCCTGCCCGGCGTACGCCCCGGCGCCCGCTACGGCTTCCGGGTGCACGGCCGCTGGGACCCGTGGACCGGCGCGCGCTGGAACCCGGCGAAACTACTGCTCGACCCGTACGCCCGCGCCGTCGACGGCTGTTACACCTCGCACGACGCCGCCTGCTCCGCCGTCCGCAACTGGCCGGAGGCCGACGTCGCCGACACCGTCCGGGACAACCGCGACTCCGCCCCCTACGTGCCCAGATCCGTGGTCGTCCACGATGACGACGACTGGTACGACGACCACCGCCCGAAGACCCCGTGGGCCGAGACGGTGCTCTACGAGCTCCACGTCCGCGGCTTCACCATGCGCCACCCCGACATCCCGCCCCACCTGCGCGGCACCTACGCCGGCCTGGCCCACCCCGCCGCGATCGCCCACCTCACCCGCCTCGGCGTCACCGCCGTCGAGCTGCTGCCGGTGCACCAGTACGCCAGCGAGGACCACCTGCAGGCCCGCGGCCTGGTCAACTACTGGGGCTACAACACGATCGGCTACTTCGCCCCGCACGCCGGCTACTCCTCCTCCGGCTCGCGCGGCGGCCAGGTCGGCGAGTTCAAGCGGATGGTCCGCGCCCTGCACGCCGCCGGGATCGAGGTGATCCTCGACGTGGTGTTCAACCACACCGCCGAGGGCGCCGAACTCGGCCCGGCGCTCTCGCTGCGCGGCATCGACAACGCCGCCTACTACCGCCTCGCCCCGCACCGCCCGCGCGGCTACGCCGACTACACCGGCTGCGGCAACACCCTGGACACCCGCCGCCCGCAGGTGATCCGGCTGATCACCGACGCACTGCGCTACTGGGTCACCGAGATGGGCGTGGACGGCTTCCGCTTCGACCTCGCGGCCGCCCTGGCCCGGGGCACGGACGGGGTCGACATGGAGCACCCCTTCCTCGCCGCCGTCTCCCAGGACCCGGTGCTCAGCCGGGTGAAGCTGATCGCCGAGCCCTGGGACGTCGGCCCGGGCGGCTACCAGGTCGGCGGCTTCCCCCCGCTGTGGGCCGAGTGGAACGACAAGTACCGCGACACCGTACGGGACTTCTGGCGCGGCGCCCGCCCGGACGTGCGCGAGCTCGGCTACCGGCTCTCCGGCTCCTCCGACCTCTACCAGCGCGGCGGCCGCCGCCCGTACGCCTCCGTCAACTACGTGACCGCGCACGACGGTTTCACCCTGCGGGACCTCGTCTCCTACGACCGCAAGCACAACGAGGCCAACGGCGAGGCCAACCGGGACGGCACCGACGACAACCGCTCCTGGAACCACGGCGTCGAGGGCGAGACCGCCGACCCCGCGGTCAACGCGCTGCGGCTGCGCCAACTGCGCAACCTGACGGCCACCGTGCTGCTCTCCGCCGGCGTCCCGATGATCACCGCCGGGGACGAACTCGGCCGCACCCAGGGCGGCAACAACAACGCCTACTGCCAGGACGGCGAGGTCAGTTGGCTCGACTGGTCACTGCTGGAGCAGCCCGGCTGGCGCGAGCTGTGCGACCTGACCGCCCGGCTGATCCGGCTGCGCCGCGCCCACCCGGTGCTGCGCCAACGGGCGTTCTTCTCCGGCCGGGCCGCCGCCCCCGGCGGTCAGCCGGACCTCGCCTGGTTCACCCCGCTCGGCAAGGAGATGACCGAGGCGGACTGGTTCGCCCCCACCGCCTGCCTCGGCATGCTGCTCTCCGGCAGCGCGATGTCCGAACGGGACGACGCCGGCCGGCCGACCGGGGACGACAGCTTCCTGCTGCTGCTCAACGCGGGCCGCGAACCGGTGGTGTTCACCCTGCCCGGGGAGCCCTGGGCGGCACCGGAGGCCGCGTACGAGACGGTGGTGGACACGGCGGCCGCGGGCACGGGCGAGCCGTACCCGCGGGGCGCGGTGGTGCTGGGCGGGCGCTCGCTGCAGCTGCTGCGGGCGCCCGCCCACGTGGGGTGATCAGGCCGGGGCGTGACCGACCTCGACGTTCTCCAGGATGCCGATCGCGTCCGGCACCAGCACCGCCGCCGAGTAGTAGGCACTGACCAGGTAGGAGGCGATCGCCTTCTCGTCGATGCCCATGAAGCGCACGTTCAGGCCGGGCTCGACCTCGTCCGGGATGCCGACCTGGGTGAGGCCGACCACGCCCTGGTTGTCCTCGCCGACCCGCATCGCGATGAAGGAGGTGGTCTGGTCCTCGGTCACCGGGATCTTGTTGCACGGGAAGATCGGCACCCCGCGCCAGATCGGCCGCTGCTTGCCGAGGACGTCGACCGTGCCGGGGTAGACGCCGCGCTTGCTGCACTCCCGCTCGAAGGCCGCGATCGCCCGTGGGTGGGCGAACAGGTAGTCGGTGTCACGGCGCATGCTGAGCAGCTCGTCCAGGTCGTCCGGGGTGGGCGCGCCGGCGAGGGTCTGGATCCGCTGGTCGAAGTCGGCGTTGCCGAGCAGGCCGAACTCCGGGTTGTTGACGAGCTCGTGCTCCTGCCGCTCGCGCAGCGCCTCGATGGTCAGCCGCAGCTGCTCCTCGGTCTGGTTCATCGGCTTGTTGTAGAGGTCCGCGACCCTGGTGTGGACCTTGAGGACGGTCTGCGCGACGCTCAGCTCGTACTCGCGCGGCTCCAGCTCGTAGTCCACGAAGGCGGTGGGCAGCTCGTACTCGCCCTCGTGGCCCGCCGAGAGGTCGATCTCCGCCTCGCCGTGCGCGTTCTGCGCCTGGGCGGCGTCGGCGGCGAAGCCCAGCAGCTGCTCGCGCAGCGCCTCGGAGCGGCCGATCAGCTCCTGCAGCACCGGCCAGGACAGCGCCATCGCGACCCCGGCGGTGGCCGTCTTCACGGTGTACGGCCAGGTGCCGCCGCCGTCGGTGATCGCCTCGTCGCCGATGCAGTCGCCGTCCGCGAGCGAGCCGAGCATGGTCCGGTCGCCGTACTTGCCGGTGCCGATCAGGTCGACCTTGCCGTGCGCGACCAGGAACACCTCCTCGATCGGCGCCCCCTCCCGCACCAGGACGTCGCCCGGCGCGAAGTCCCGCTGGGTGAACCGGCGGGCCAGCTCGGCCAGCACCTCCTGGTCCTCGAAACCGCGCAGCACCGGCAGCTCGGCCAGCGAGGGGGCGATCACCGCCACCGCGGAACCGGTCTTGGTGAAGCTCGCCCGGCCGCGCCCGGCGGCGTAGCTCAGACGGCGGTTCACCCGGTAGGTGCCCGCGCTGACCTGCACCCACGGCAGCATCTTGAGCAGCCAGCGGGAGCTGATCGCCTGCATCTGCGGCTTCGACTTGGTCGTCGTCGCCAGGTTCCGCGCGGCGGTCGTGCTGAGGGAGAGCTGGGCCCGTACCTGCACGGTTGCGGAGCCGGGGCCCGGGGTGGTTTCGGTCTCGACCGTCATCTGCACACTCCTGTCACTCGCGCACCAATGAACATCCGTCAGGAGATGTCATCGGCCGATCGGCAGGGGCTCGCAAGAGGCGCGCGGCGCACTACTCCCTGCACGAACGGCATCGCACGCCCCGAGCTCCGCTCGCGCCCCACCCGTCCGGATGGCCGGTTCTCGCCGGGTGCCACCGACAGGGGCGAAAAACCGGATGAGAAGTGACGGGCTCTCTGCCTACCCTCACCGAGATGGCCGAGAACCGACAAGACGACGCCCCCGCGGCCGGGAGCCACCGCTCCACGGTCCGCTCCCTGCTGCGCCTGTGGCCCTACGCCCGGGCCGTGCGCGGCCGCCTCGCCGTCTCGGTGTCGGCCGCCTCGCTCGCCATGCTCAGCACCCTCGCCGTCCCGATGGTGCTCGGCCAAATCGTCGACGGCCCGCTCGCCTCCCACGACCTGGCCGGCCTCTGGCCGCCGGTCGGCCTGCTGCTGCTCCTCGGCATGGTCGAGGCCGCGCTGTTCTACACCCGCCGGGTGGTCCTCTCCCGCCCGCTGGGCCGACTGGAGGCCGCCATGCGCGGGGACCTCTACGCCAAGCTCCAGCGGCTGCCGGTCTCCTTCCACGAGCGCTGGGGCTCCGGCCAGCTGCTCTCCCGGGCCACCACCGACATGAACGCCATGCGGCTGTTCCTGGCCTTCCCGCTGGTGTTCCTGGTCGTCAACTCGGTGACGTTCCTGGCCGGCACGGTGCTGATGTTCACCCAGGACTGGCGGCTCGCCGTGATCGTCCTGCTGCCCTCCGTGCCGCTGTTCGTGCTCACCCGGCGCTTCGAGTCCGGCTACTCCGGCGCCGCCCGGCTCGCCCAGGACCAGAACGGCGACCTCGCCACCGTGGTCGAGGAGTCCATCCTCGGCATCCGCATCCTCAAGGCCTTCGGCCGCCACCGCTCGATGGCCGAGCACTTCCGCGAACAGTCGCACCGGCTGCGCCACACCGAACTGCGCAAGGCCCACCTGCTCGCCAACCTGTGGGCGGTGATCGTCGGCCTGCCGGAGATCGCCCTCGGCTGCGCCCTGGCCGTCGGCGCCTACCTGGTCGCCCACGACGAGCTGAGCGCCGGCACCCTGGTCGCCTTCCTCTCCACCGCGCTCGCGCTTCGCTGGCCGGTCGAGTCGCTCGGCTGGCTGCTCGCCTACGCCAACGAGGCCGCCACCGCCACCGACCGCTTCTTCGAGGTCCTGGACGAACCCGAGACCGAGGACCGGGGCACCGCCACCCGCCTCGGCGCCCCGGACGGCATCCGCTTCACCGGCGTCCGCTTCCGCTACCCCGACGCCCCCGCCGACAGCCCCGACCTGCTGGCCGGCATCGACCTGCACGTCCGCAGCGGCGAGACGATGGCCCTGGTCGGCACGACCGGCAGCGGCAAGACCACGCTCACCGCGCTGCTCCCCCGGCTGTACGAGACCACCGCCGGCACCATCACCCTGGACGGCCGGGACATCCGCGAGCTACCCCGGGAGAAGCTGCGCGAACTGGTCGCGGTGGCCTTCGAGGAGCCCACCCTGTTCTCCGCCACCGTCCGGGAGAACGTGCTGATGGGCGCCCCCGGCGCGGACGAGCGGCAGCTGCGCTCGGCCCTCGCCACCGCCCAGGCAGGCTTCGTCGACCAGCTCCCGGCCGGGGTGGAGACCGAGGTCGGTGAGCAGGGCCTGAGCCTGTCCGGCGGCCAGCGCCAGCGCCTCGCGCTGGCCCGCGCGGTGGTCGGCGGCCCGGCCTTCCTGGTGCTGGACGACCCGCTCTCCGCCCTCGACGTGCACACCGAGGCCCTGGTCGAACGGGCGCTGCGCGAGGTGCTCGGCTCCACCACCGCCCTGGTGGTCGCCCACCGCCCGAGCACCGTACTGCTCGCCGACCGGGTCGCGGTGCTCGCGGACGGCCGGATCGAAGCCGTCGGCACCCACCAGGAACTGCTGCGCGACAGCGCGCACTACCGCGAACTGATGTCGGGCGAGGCCGCCCTCGGGTCGGACGGCCCCTTCGTTTCGGACAGGGAGCCCGCCCGATGACCACCATCGTCCAGCCCGCCCAGCCCTCCCAGCCCGAACCGGCCGAGCCGGTCGGGCCGGTCGAGGAGGAGCTGCCCCCGCCCCCGGCCGACGAGGAGGACATCCCCGTCCCACCCGGCGCGCCGAGGGCACTGCTGCGCTCGCTGCTCGGCCCGCACCGGGCCCGGATCGCCGTCGCGATGGTGGTGATCCTGGTCCAGCAGGCCGCGCTGCAGTCCGGCCCGCTGCTGGTCGCGGTGGCGATGGACCGCGGCATCCCGGCGCTGCGCGAGCACGACTCCGGCCCGCTGATCGCGGTGGTGGCCGGCTACCTGTGCTGCGCCCTGCTCAGCCCGCTGCTGCAGTGGGCGTTCATCAAGATCAGCGCCCGGGTCAACCAGGACGTCCTGCTGGAGCTGCGCGGCCGGATCTTCCGGCACGCCCAGCGGCTCAGCCTGGACTTCCACGAGCGCTACACCTCGGGCCGGATCATCTCCCGCGCCACCAGTGACATCGACGCGCTGCGCGAGCTGCTCTCCGAAGGGCTCCAGGAACTGCTGACCGTCTTCCTGTCGGTCTGCTACATCTCGGTGCTGCTGGTGGTGCTGGACTGGCGGCTCGGCCTGGCCTCGCTGCTCGCCTTCCTGCCGCTGGCCCTGGTCGCCCACTCCTTCCGCACCCGCTCCCGCCGGGTCTACCGCCGCTCACGGACCGCCGCGGCCTCGATGATCGTGCGCTTCACCGAGACCATGAACGGCATCCGCCCGGTGCAGGCCTTCCGTCGAGAGAAGACCAACGACGCCGCCTTCGCCGTGGTCAACTCGCAGTCCTCCACGGCCAACGCGGAGGGCTTCCTGGAGCTCGCCCGCTACGTCGGCCTCTCCCGCGCCACCGCCAACCTCTGGACCACCGGCATCGTGCTGTTCGGGGCCTACCTGGTGGTGGACGACGCGCTGGAGCTGGGCGTGCTCACCGCCTTCGTGCTCTACCTGCGCCGCCTGTTCGACCCGATCGACCAGCTGGCGATGTTCCTGAACAGCTACCAGGCCGCCGCCGCGGCGCTGGAGAAGATCGCCGGCCTGTTGGCCCACGAGCCGACCGTCGCCGAGCCGGCCGAGCCCAAACGGCTCCCGCTCCGAGCCGAAGGGCGCGCCGGTGCCGAAAGCGAGCGAGTCACCTCCCGTGAGGTGTCCTTCGAGCGGACCCGCTTCGCCTACCGCACCGGCAAGGAGGTGCTGCCGCCCTTCGACCTGCTGATCCCGGCCGGGCAGACGGTCGCGGTGGTCGGGGCGACCGGCGCGGGCAAGTCGACGGTTGCCAAGCTGCTGGCCCGCTTCTACGACCCCACCGACGGCCGGATCCGGCTGGACGGGGTGGACCTGCGCGACCTCGCCACCCCCGAGCTGCGGCGCGCAGTGGTGATGGTGACCCAGGAGTCCTTCCTGTTCTCCGGCACCGTCGCGGAGAACATCGCGATCGGCCGCCCCGGCGCCACCCGCGCGGAGGTCGAGCAGGCCGCCCGCGACATCGGCGCCCACGCGTTCATCACCGCGCTCCCGGACGGCTTCGACACCGACGTGCGCAAGCGCGGCGGCCGGATCTCCGCCGGCCAGCGCCAGCTGGTCGCCTTCGCCCGCGCCCTGCTGGCCGACCCGGCCGTGCTGATCCTGGACGAGGCCACCAGCTCCCTGGACGTCCCCGGCGAGCAGGCGGTCCAGCGGGCGATGCGCACCGTGCTGGCCGGCCGGACGGCGGTGATCATCGCGCACCGGCTCTCCACGGTGGAGATCGCCGACCGCGTCCTGGTGATGGACCAGGGCCGGATCGTCGAGGACGGCTCCCCGCAGGACCTGATCGACGGCTCCGGCCGCTTCGCCGCCCTCCACCGGGCCTGGCGGGACAGCCTCGTCTAGGAGGCCCCACAGTTGTGCCCGACCGGGTGCGCCGTCACGCACCCGGCCGGGCCGCCGGCTCGGAGAACGCGGCCAGGGCGGCCGTCCGCAGGGTTCGCGTCATGACCATCACGCGCCCCTCGCCCGACACACCGGGCAAGCGGACGGCTGCCGTCCGTAGCACCCCGGACGGCAGCCGCAGCGGGCGGTGTCAGCGCCCTCGGGTGTCAGCGCAGCAGCCCCGCGTCCATCCCCGCCGACTCCGCCGGGAGTGCGACCAGCCCCAGCTCGGCCGGGGAGGCCAGCCGGGGGTGGGCGGGCAGCACCCGGACGGTGTAACCGAACGGGCCGGTGCGGCCGAGCTCCAGCGAGCCCTCGTAGCGGGTGCGGCCGTCCAGGTCCGGACCGCCGACCGGCTTGAGGGCGAGCACCGAGGCGTCCGAGATGCCGTCGGTCTCGTCCACCCGGCCGGAGACCACCTGCACCTCGACGTCGCCCGGCTCCAGCGCCCCGAGCGCGACCTGCACCCGCAGCGCCAGCGAGCTGCCCAGCTCCTGGGCCTCGGCCGGGCAGTCGGCCTCGACGTGCTCGACCCGCACGGCCGGCCAGCCGTCCCGGACCTTCGCCTTCCACAGCGCCAGCTCACGGGCGGCTGTGACTCGCCCGCTCTCCTCCAGACGCTCGGACCCGGTGCCGACGCTCCACGCTCCGGCGCTCCCTGCTCCGTCGGTCGCTTGTCGCTCCTCGCTCTCGACATCGGCGCACCCTTCGGCTCGGGGCGGGAGCTCCACCCTCAGCTCCCGCTCGGCCAGCGCCGCCGGGGCGTACAGCCGCTCGACGTACTCGCGCACCATCCGCCCGGCCAGCACCTTGGGCCCGAGGGTGACCAAGGTGTGCCGGACCATGGCGATCCAGCGGTGCGGCAGCCCGTCCGTGCCCCGGTCGTAGAACCGGCCGGCGACCTGCTCCTCGATCAGGTCGTACAGCGCGGCGGCCTCGATGTCGTCGCGCCGCTCGGCCTCGCTGCTCTCCGGGTCGAGCACGCCGGCTGCCTCGTCGGCGGTGGGGATCGCCCAGCCGTTCTGGCCGTCGTACCACTCGTCCCACCAGCCGTCCAGGACGGACAGGTTGAGACAGCCGTTGAGCGCGGCCTTCATCCCGGAGGTGCCGCAGGCCTCCAGCGGGCGCAGCGGGTTGTTCAGCCAGACGTCGCAGCCCGGGTAGAGGCGCCGGGCCATCGCCATGTCGTAGTCCGGCAGGAAGACGATCCGGTGCCGCACCGTCGGGTCGTCGGCGAAGGCGACCATCTGTTGGATCAGCCGCTTGCCGCCGTCGTCGGCCGGGTGGGCCTTGCCGGCCACCACGATCTGCACCGGCCGGGTGGGGTGCAGCAGCAGGCCGCGCAGCCGGTCCGGGTCGCGCAGCATCAGGGTGAGCCGCTTGTACGAGGGCACCCGGCGGGCGAAGCCGATGGTGAGCACGTCGGGGTCGAGCACCGAGGAGACCCAGCCGAGCTCGGCCTCGCCGGCCCCGCGCTGGCGCCAGGAGGCGCGCAGCCGGCGGCGGGCCTCGTCCACCAGCTGGGCCCGCAGGCTGCGGCGCAGGTCCCAGATCTCGGTGTTGCCGATCCGCTCCAGGCCGGTCCAGCGCTGGGTCTCGCCGGTGGTCATCGCCTCCTCGGCGCGGTCGGCGCCGATCTCGGCGGCGCCGAGGCGGACCACCGCCGGGTCGATCCAGGTGGCGGCGTGGACGCCGTTGGTGACCGAGGTGATCGGCACCTCGGCGGGGTCGAAGCCGGGCCAGAGGCCGTTGAACATCGAGCGGCTGACCTCGCCGTGCAGGGTGGAGACCCCGTTGGCGCGCTGGGCGAGCCGCAGGCCCATGGCGGCCATGTTGAACAGCTTCGGGTCCCCGCCGTACCAGGTCTCGGCGCCGAGCCCGAGCACCGACTCGACCGGGACGCCGGGCAGCGCGACGTCGCCGCCGAAGTGGCGGGCGACCAGCTCGCGGTCGAAGCGGTCGATGCCGGCCGGGACGGGGGTGTGGGTGGTGAACAGGGTGCCGGCCCGGACGGACTCCAGGGCGGCGGCGAAGTCCAGGCCCGCGGTGTCGGTTTCGGCTGGGCCGGCGGCGACCAGTTCGCGGATCCGTTCGACGCCGAGGAACCCGGCGTGGCCCTCGTTGGTGTGGAAGACCTCGGGGGCGGGGTGCCCGGTGAGCCGGCAGTAGGCGCGCACGGCCCGGACGCCGCCGATGCCGAGCAGCATCTCCTGGAGCAGCCGGTGCTCGCTGCCGCCGCCGTAGAGCCGGTCGGTGACGTCCCGTTCGGCTGGTGAGTTGGCCTCGATGTCGGAGTCGAGCAGCAGCAGCGGGACCCGCCCGACCTCGGCCTTCCAGACGTGGGCGGCCAGGGTGCGGCCGCCGGGCAGGGCGAGGTCGACCCGACAGGAGGTGCCGTCGGGCTCGCGGAGCAGGCTGACGGCGAGCTCGTCCGGGTCCAGCAGCGGGTAGCGCTCCTGCTGCCAGCCGTCCCGGTTGAGCGACTGGCGGAAGTAGCCGTGCCGGTAGAACAGCCCGACGCCGATGATCGGCACGCCGAGGTCGCTGGCCGCCTTGAGGTGGTCGCCGGCCAGGATTCCGAGGCCGCCGGAGTACTGGGGCAGTGTGGCGGCGATGCCGTACTCGGGCGAGAAGTAGGCGATCGCCGCGGGCGGCGGGGTGGCCCCGGTCTCCAGCTGGGTCTGGTACCAGCGCGGCCCGGTGAGGTACTCGCGCAGGTCGTCGGCGAGGTCGCCGAGTCTGCGCAGGAACCGCCGGTCGGCGGCGAGCGCGGCGAGCCGGGCGGCCGGGACCTCCCCGAGCAGCCGCACCGGGTCCTCGCCGGTCGCGGCCCAGACCTCCGGGTCCACGGACCGGAAGAGGTCCCTGGTCTCGGGATGCCAGGACCAGCGCAGGTTGAGGGCCAGCTCGTGCAACGGCTGGAGTTGTTCGGGCAGGACGGTGCGGACGGTGAATCTGCGGATTGCCTTCACAGGCGTGAAGCGTAGCCTTCAAGGCCGCCATGACAGTGGCTCAAGTGGGCTATTGGGCATCCGTTCGGCCTATTGATGAGATCGCATTCGGCGCATTGGTCTGCACGGGGGGCGCGCGAGGCGCGCATTCTGAGGCGTCGCGCTACCAATGCATGAACTCTGCGGAACGGATCCATTTCCGGATGCTCATCCACTCCGGACAAAGCCCGAAACTACTGTCGTACCGCTGCGAAAACCTTGTCCCCGGTGCGAGGATGACCGAAGGTCGTAGATGCTGCGGGGACGCCTCCCGTCACCGTGAAGCAGCACGTCCGAATCCTTTTCGCGTTGATCGTTCCCGTTCTCCCTTAGCCCGTTCGGCGCGCGCCGCGCACCGGCGCGTGTCCTCCACACCGGTCCGCTCGTTCACGGGTCGACCGAGCCGCCAGGGGCGTGCCCCCCGGAGGCGTGCGCCGGGACACGCGCGGGCTCCGGGGTGTCCAGCCACCGCCACGGCGGGCGCCGGGCAGGTTGCCGGGGACAGCGGCGCGGGCAGGCTCCGGTCGCACGTCCTCCCCACCCCAGCAGTCCTCCCGGCACTCCCCTGGCCCGACCCCCGGCCCGCGGGAGCTGCCGCCGATCTCGGGCAGGAGTTTGGCATGCACGGCGACACGCGGGACCAGTCCACACCGGTGGCCGAAACCCTCGACGCAGCGGTCGCGGAATCCGCCGCGCGGATGGATTCTGACACTCGGACAGACCCGGCGATGCCGTCGCCGAGGGTGTCCGGGGCGGACCGTACCGAATCCTCCGAAGCCCCGGCCTCCACAGCACAGCCCTCCGCAGCGGCCCGACAACCCGGGGTCGAGGAGGGCCGGACCGCGGCACCGCGCAGGCGCACCACCACCACGCGCCGCACCGCCGCCGCGACGGCCACCACCCGCCCGGCCGCCGACCCCGAGGCCGGCGCCTCGACCGCTGCCGCCGCGACCGCCCCTGCCCGCAGGAGCGGCGCGAAGGGCACGGCCAAGAGCCCCGCCAAGAGCACGACCAAGACCGCCACCAAGCCCTCCGCCCGCAAGACGACAGAGAGCGACACCGTGATCGGCCGCATCCCCGTCCTGGACGTCAGCCCCACCGTCGACGCCGGCCGCCGCCCGGCCAAGGCCGTCGTCGGCGAGACCTTCGCGGTCACCGCGACCGTCTTCCGCGAGGGCCACGACGCCGTCAACGCCAACGTGGTGCTGCGCGACCCGCGCGGCCGCAGCGGCCCGTGGACGCCGATGCGCGAGCTCGCCGAGGGCACCGACCGCTGGGGCGCGTACGTCACCCCGACCGCGCCCGGCCGCTGGTCGTACCTGGTGGAGGCGTGGAGCGACCCGATCGCCACCTGGCGCAAGACCGCCTCGATCAAGCTGCCGGCCGGGATCGACACCGCGCTGGTGCTGGAGGAGGGCGCCCGGCTGCTGGAGCAGGCCGCGGCCGGGGTCCCGAAGAAGGAGGGCCGGGCACACGTGCTGGCCGCCGCCGACGCGCTGCGCGACCCGGGGCTGCCGCCGCTGTCCCGGCTGGCCGCCGCGCTCGCCCCCGAGGTGCTGGAGCTGCTGGCCCGCTACCCGCTGCGCGAGCTGCTCACCGCCTCCCGGCCGCTGCCGCTCCAGGTGGACCGCGAGCGCGCGCTGTTCGGCTCCTGGTACGAGTTCTTCCCCCGTTCGGAGGGTGCGGTGGTGGACCCCAACGGGGTCGAGCCGCCGCTGTCGGGCACCCTGCGCAGCGCCGCCGAGCGGCTGCCGGCGGTGGCCGCGATGGACTTCGACGTGGTCTACCTGCCGCCGGTGCACCCGATCGGGCGAGCCTTCCGCAAGGGCCCGGACAACACCCTGACGGCCGGTCCGCACGACGTCGGCTCGCCCTGGGCGATCGGCTCCCCCGAGGGCGGCCACGACGCGGTCCACCCGGACCTCGGCACCATCGAGGACTTCGACCACTTCGTCGCCGAGGCCCAGGCCCTGCACCTGGAGGTGGCGCTGGACTTCGCCCTCCAGTGCTCCCCCGACCACCCGTGGGTGAACAAGCACCCGGAATGGTTCAGCCACCGCGCGGACGGCACCATCGCGTACGCCGAGAACCCCCCGAAGAAGTATCAGGACATCTATCCGATCAACTTCGATCAGGACATGGATGGAATCGTCAAGGAAACCATTCGAACCCTCCGGTTCTGGATGTCCCACGGCGTCCGGATCTTCCGGGTCGACAACCCCCACACCAAGCCGGTGGTGTTCTGGGAGACGGTGCTCGGCGACATCGCCCGCACCGACCCGGATGTCGTGTTCCTGGCAGAGGCCTTCACCCGCCCGGCGATGATGCACACCCTCGCAAAGATCGGTTTCCACCAGTCGTACACGTACTTCACCTGGCGCAACACCAAGACCGAACTCACCGAGTACCTCACCGAACTCACCGGTGACGCGGCTGCCTACATGCGCCCCAACTTCTTCCCCAACACCCCGGACATCCTGCACGCCTTCCTCCAGCACGGCGGCCGCGCCGCCTTCGCGATCCGCGCGGTGCTCGCCGCCACCCTCTCCCCCAGCTACGGCGTCTACGCCGGCTACGAGCTGTACGAGAACGAGCCGGCCCACCCGGGCTCCGAGGAATACCTGCACTCGGAGAAGTACGAGCTCCGCCCGCGCGACTGGAACCGCACCGACACCCTCGCCCCGCTGCTCACCGTGCTGAACCGGCTGCGCCGGCGCCACCCCGCCCTGCAGCAGCTGCGCGACCTGCGCTTCCACCACACCGACAACGAGCAGGTGCTCGCCTACTCCAAGACCGCGACCACCCCCGAGGGCCTGACCGACCAGGTGATCACGGTGGTCAACCTCGACCCGCACCACGTCCAGGAGGCCACCGTCACCCTCGACGGCGACGGCCCGTTCGCGGTGCACGACGAGCTCACCGGCGCCGTCTACACCTGGGGCCGGCACAACTACGTCCGGCTCGATCCCTCAGCCGAGCCGGCTCACCTCCTCACGGTTCGGAGGAACCCAGCGTGACAGTGAACGAGCCCGTCCCCGACACCTTCCCCGAGACCTCGAAGAAGAACCTGGACCCCGAGTGGTTCAAGCGTGCGGTCTTCTACGAGGTGCTGGTGCGGTCCTTCCAGGACAGTAACGGCGACGGGGTCGGGGACCTCAAGGGGCTCACGGCCAGGCTCGACTACCTCCAGTGGCTCGGCATCGACTGCCTCTGGCTCCCGCCGTTCTTCGCCTCGCCGCTGCGCGACGGCGGGTACGACGTGGCCGACTACAAGTCGGTGCTGCCGGAGTTCGGCGACGTCGCCGACTTCATGGAGTTCGTCGACGCCGCGCACGCCCGCGGCATGCGCGTGATCATCGACTTCGTCATGAACCACACCAGCGACCAGCATCCGTGGTTCCAGGCCTCCCGCGCGGACCCGGACGGGCCGTACGGCGACTTCTACATGTGGGCCGACGACGACAAGCAGTACCCGGACGCCCGGATCATCTTCGTCGACACCGAGACCTCCAACTGGACCTACGACCCGGTCCGCAAGCAGTACTACTGGCACCGGTTCTTCTCGCACCAGCCGGACCTCAACTACGACAACCCCCGGGTCCAGGACGAGATGGTCGCCGGGCTGCGGTTCTGGCTGGACCTCGGCATCGACGGCTTCCGGCTGGACGCGGTGCCGTACCTGTTCGCCCGCGAGGGCACCAACTGCGAGAACCTGCCGGAGACCCACGAGTTCCTCAGGCGGGTCCGCAAGGAGATCGACGCCGACTACCCGGACACCGTGCTGCTCGCCGAGGCCAACCAGTGGCCGGAGGACGTGGTCGACTACTTCGGCGACTTCACCGGGGGCGGCGACGAGTGCCACATGGCCTTCCACTTCCCGGTGATGCCGCGGATCTTCATGGCGGTGCGCCGGGAGTCCCGCTACCCGGTGTCCGAGATCCTCGCCAAGACCCCGCAGATCCCCGCCGGCTGCCAGTGGGGCATCTTCCTGCGCAACCACGACGAGCTGACCCTGGAGATGGTCACCGACGAGGAGCGCGACTACATGTACGCGGAGTACGCCAAGGACCCCCGGATGCGCGCCAACGTGGGCATCCGCCGCCGGCTCGCCCCGCTGCTGGAGAACGACCGCAACCAGATCGAGCTGTTCACCGCCCTGCTGCTCTCCCTGCCCGGCTCGCCGGTGCTCTACTACGGGGACGAGATCGGCATGGGCGACAACATCTGGCTGGGCGACCGGGACGGCGTGCGCACGCCGATGCAGTGGACCCCGGACCGCAACGCGGGTTTCTCCTCGGCCGACCCGGGCAGGCTCAGTCTGCCGCCCATCATGGACCCGGTGTACGGCTACCAGGTGACCAACGTCGAGGCGCAGCAGAGCAGTTCGAGTTCGCTGCTGCACTGGACGCGTCGCATGATCGAGATCCGCAAGCTCAATCCGGCGTTCGGCCTCGGCACCTACACCGAACTGCCGTCCAGCAACCCCGCCGTACTGGCCTTCGTGCGCGAGTACGAGGGGGACCTGGTCATGTGCGTGAACAACTTCTCGCGGTTCGCGCAGCCGACCGAGCTGGACCTGCGGCAGTACGGCGGGCGGTACCCGGTCGAGCTGATCGGCGGGGTGCGCTTCCCGTCGATCGGCGAGTGGCCCTACCTGCTCACGCTGGCCGGGCACGGCTTCTACTGGTTCCAGCTCCGGCAGCCCCCGCGCCTGAGCGGGACCAGGCGGCCGAAGTAACGATCCGCCGCGCTCCACGGCACCCCGGTCCGCACAGCACCACCTGACCCTCCGGGGGCGCGAGTTGAACCCCCGCGCCCCCGGAGTTCTCTGCACCACCGCGTACGGAGAACAGCCCAACGGCCACCCACACGAAGGCGTGACACCCGAGCCGTGCTCGCGTGCCGCGACCGCCGCGCCGCCGAAATCCGGAAGACTGACGGACCCGGCCACGACCCGTCGGGCAGTCCGCGTCCTTCCGGGGAAAGGGAGTCATGTCCGAAACCTCCCGTTCTCAAGCCCATGTGCAGCACGACGCCCCGGCCGGTTCCGCCGCGCCGGCGGGCGTGCGGGGCACCGGGCCCCGGAGAACCGCCCTGGGGGTCAGCGAGCTCGTCCAGGCGGCCCTGCCGCTGATCGCCGAGTGGCTCCCCACCCAGCGCTGGTACGCCGGGAAGGGACGGCCCATCACCGGGCTCACCCCGGTGGTCGGAACCCCGCTCCAGGTCGGCGACCCGGCGCTGCTGCACCTGCTGCTGCGGGTCGAACACGCCACCACGGTCGGCGCCCCGCACGGCGACATCTACCAACTCCTGCTCGGCATCCGCTCGCAGGGCCCCGCGGGTATCGAGCCCAGCGCGGTACTCGGCCGGCTGAGCCAGGGCCCGTACGACGGCGCCGCCCTCTACGACGCGGTGCACGACCCCGAGCTCACCGGCCGCCTGCTGGAACACCTCGCCACCGGCGACCGCTTCGGCTCGCTGTCCTTCCGCCGCACCCCCGGCTCCGGACTGCCCACCAACATCCCCGGCCGCGCCTCCACCGCCGAGCAGTCCAACAGCTCGGTCATCTACGGCACCTCCTACATCCTCAAGCTGTTCCGCCGCATCCACCCCGGCACCAACCCCGACCTGGAGCTCTCGCTCGCGCTCTCCCGAGCCGGCTCCACCCGCATCCCCCGGGTCGCCGCCTGGTTCGAGAGCCGGATGGAACGCGCCGAGCCCGCCACCCTCGGGCTGCTGCAGCGCTACCTGCCGGACGCCGAGGACGGCTGGGAACTCGCCCTCGACCAGGTCGGCCGGCTCAAGGGCGACCGCTCCCCCGGCAACTTCGCCATCGAGGCCCACCGGCTCGGCCGGGCCACCGCCGAGGTGCACCGGGTGCTGGCCCGCTCGATGCCGGTCGCCCGGCTCGACCGCACCCAGACCGGACGGCTCGCCACCGCGATGGCCGACCGGCTGGACAGCGCCGTCGCCGCCGTCCCCGGACTGCTGCGCTTCCGGGCCGCCCTGCGCACCGCCTTCCAGCAACTCGCCGACGCCCACCCGGACGGCCTGCCGGTCCAGCGCATCCACGGCGACCTGCACCTCGGGCAGGCCATGCGCACCCCGCACGGCTGGGTGCTGCTGGACTTCGAGGGCGAACCGGCCAAGTCCGTCAACGAGCGCCGCGAGCCGCAGCCCGCCCTGCGCGACGTCGCCGCGATGCTGCGCTCCTTCGACTACGCGGCCGCCCACCTGCTGGCCGGCGGCCCGGTCGACCCGGAGCTGGCCCACCTCGCCGCCGCCTGGGCCCAGCGCAACCGCACCGCCTTCTGCGCCGGCTACACCGCCGGGGGCGGCGCCGACCCGGCCGCCTCGCCGGAGCTGATGCGAGCGCTGGAGATCGACAAGGCGGTGTACGAGGTGGTGTACGAGGCCCGGCACCGGCCCAGCTGGCTGCCGATCCCACTGGCCGCGATCAACCGGCTCGCCCTCTCCGTCTGACCCCGCCCTCCCCGTCCCGCCCGAAGTCCACCCAGCCCCGCCGTACGCCCACCCCCCGCCGCAGGAGGACCACGCCGTGACGCCGCCCGACCCGACCGGCCGCCCCACCCGCCCCGTTCCGGCCACCTTCTCGGCCCGGGCCTCCGCCCCGCCCCGAGCCGAAGGGCGCGCCGGCGCGAAGAGCGTCGGCGCCGGATCAGAGCGCCCGGAGGCGAGCGGGCGAGCCACACCACCCGAGGCCCCCCTCGTGCCGGATCCTCCGACAGACCTTCCGACGGGCGCCCTGCGCCTCCCCGAGGCGCCGCTGCCGCCGGCCGAGGTGGAGCGGTTGGTGGGCGGGCAGCACCACGACCCGCACGCGCTGCTCGGCGCGCACCCGGTGCACGGCGGGACCGCGATCCGGGTGCTGCGCCCGTTCGCCGAGCGGGTGGTGGTGGAGACCGCCCAGGGCCCGGCCGAACTCACCCACCAGCAGGGCGGGTTGTTCACCGGGCTGCTGACGGGCCGCGAACTCCCGGACTGCACCCTGCTGGTGACCTACCCCGGCGGCGAGCCGCTGCGCCAGCACGACGGCTACCGCACCCCGCCCACCCTCGGCGAGCTCGACCTGCACCTGATCTCCGAGGGCCGGCACGAGCAGCTGTGGCAGGCGCTCGGCTCGCACGTGCGCACCGTCGGCGGCGTCCCCGGCACCGCCTTCGCGGTCTGGGCGCCGAACGCCGCCGGGGTCCGGCTGATCGGCGACTTCAACCACTGGGACGGCACCGGCCACCCGATGCGCTCGCTCGGCTCCTCCGGGATCTGGGAGCTGTTCGTCCCCGGCCTCGCCGAGGGCACCACGTACAAGTACGAGATCCACACCCGGCAGGGCTGGGTGCTCGACAAGGCCGACCCGCTGGCCCGGGCCGCCCAGTGCCCGCCCGGCACCGCCTCGGTGGTCACCTCCTCCTCGTACGCGTGGCAGGACGGCGAGTGGATGGCCCGCCGGGCCCGCGCCGCGCACCACCGCGCGCCGATGTCGGTGTACGAGCTGCACCTGGCCTCCTGGCGGCCCGAGCTCACCACCTACCGCGAGATCGCCGACGAACTGCCGCGCTACGTCAAGGAGTTGAACTTCACCCACGTGGAGTTCATGCCGGTGATGGAGCACCCCTTCGGCGGCTCCTGGGGCTACCAGGTCTCCGGCTACTACGCCCCCACCGCCCGGCTCGGCGGCCCCGACGACTTCCGGTACCTGGTGGACACCCTGCACCGCCACGGCATCGGCGTGATCGTCGACTGGGTGCCCGCGCACTTCCCCAAGGACGACTTCGCGCTCGCCCGCTTCGACGGCGAGCCACTGTACGAGCCGGCCGACCCGCTGCGCGCCGAGCACCCGGACTGGGGGACGCTGGAGTTCGACTACGGCCGCAAGGAGGTGCGCAACTTCCTGGTCGCCAACGCCGTCTACTGGTGCGAGGAGTTCCACGTCGACGGCCTGCGGGTGGACGCGGTCGCCTCGATGCTCTACCTCGACTACTCCCGCGAGGGCGGCGACTGGACGCCCAACCAGTACGGCGGCCGGGAGAACCTGGACGCGGCCGCGTTCCTCCAGGAGATGAACGCGACCGTCTACCGCCGCTGCCCCGGCGTACTCACCGTCGCCGAGGAGTCCACCGCCTGGGACGGCGTCACCCGGCCCACCGACGCCGGCGGCCTCGGCTTCGGACTGAAGTGGAACATGGGCTGGATGCACGACTCGCTGGTCTACATGTCCAAGGAGCCGGTGCACCGCAAGTACCACCACAACGAGATCACCTTCTCGATGGTGTACGCCTACTCCGAGAACTACATCCTGCCGATCTCGCACGACGAGGTCGTCCACGGCAAGCAGGCCCTGGTCTCCAAGATGCCCGGCGACTGGTGGCAGCAGCGCGCCAACCACCGCGCCTACCTGGGCTTCATGTGGTCCCACCCGGGCAAGCAACTGCTGTTCATGGGGCAGGAGTTCGCCCAGGGCGCGGAATGGCACCACGAGCAGGGCCCGCAGTGGTGGGTGCTCGACGAGAAGTGGCCGGCGCATCGGGAGCACCTGGGCGCGCGCCGCCTGGTCCGCGACCTCAACCGGATCTACCGGGACACCCCCGCCCTCTGGGAGCTCGACACCACCCCGGACGGCTTCCGCTGGCTGGACGGCGGCGCCGCCGAGGACAACCTGCTCTCCTTCGTCCGCTTCGCCGCCGACGGCACCCCGCTGGTCGCCGTCTGCAACTTCTCCCCCGTCGTCCGGCACGGCCACCGGGTCGGCCTGCCCGCCCTGGACGGCCGCGAGCAGCTCTGGGAGGAGGTGCTGAACACCGACGCCGAGACCTACGGCGGCGGCGGCGTCGGCAACTCCCACCCGGTCAAGGCCGAGCCGGTCGAGTGGAACGGCCAGCCCCGCTCGGCCGAGCTGATCCTCCCCCCGCTCGCCACCGTCTGGCTCCGCCCGGCACGCTGATCCCCGTCCCTCCGGGCGCCCCTCCCGCGGGCGCCCGGAGGTGACCTTCGTCCCTTGCCGCCCGGGGCGCCCTCTGCTCGCGGACGGCTGTTCGGGGTGCGAAGGTATGGTCGAGATGACCACCTTCCGAGACGACGGGACGGAGACATCCACGTGGCGCGCAGCGTGTACGTGACCGGCATCGACCGGGGGGACGGCCGACAGGCCGTCGAACTCGGGGTCATGGAACTGCTCACCCGCCAGGTGGATCGGATCGGGGTGTTCCGTCCGCTGGTGCACGCGGCCGCCCCCGGCGAACCGGGCTCGGACCACGTGGTCGAACTGCTGCGCGGCCGCTACCGGATCGAGCTGCCCGGCTCCGAGCTGTACGGGCTCACCTACGAGGAGGCCGCCGCGCTGCAGGCCGCCCAGGGGCAGGACGAGCTGGTCTCCGCCCTGGTCGACCGCTTCCGCGCGCTGGAGCGGCGCTGCCAGGCCGTCCTGGTGCTCGGCACCGATTTCGCCGACACCAACATCCCGGACGAACTGGCCTTCAACGCCCGCCTCGCCAACGAGTTCGGCGCCGCCGTGCTGCCGGTGGTCGGCGGCCAGGGCAAGGACCCGGAGGCCGTGATCGCCGAGGTACTGGGCGCCCACCGGGCGTACACCGACCTCGGCTGCGAGACCCTGGCCATGATCGCCAACCGGACCGCCCCGAGCGCCAAGCAGCGGATCCAGCGCACCCTCACCGAGAAGCTGCCGATCCCCGCCTACGTCATCCCGGAGGAGCCGGCCCTGGCCGCGCCGACCGTCGCCCAGCTGGTCGAGGCGACCGGCGCCGAGGTGCTGCTCGGCGATGCCGCGGGCCTGGCCCGGGACGTGCGCGGCTTCGTCTTCGGCGGCGCCATGCTGCCCACCTTCCTGGACGCGCTGACCGAGGGCGCCCTGGTGGTCACCCCCGGGGACCGCGCCGACCTGGTGGTCGGCTCACTGGCCGCCCACGCGGCCGGAGCCCCGCCGATCGCCGGCGTGCTGCTGACCCTCGGCCAGCACCCCGGCCCCAACGTCATGGCGCTGGCCGCCCGGCTCGCCCCCGGCACCCCGGTCGCGGTCGTCCCCGAGGGCAGCTGGCCCACCGCCGCCACCCTGACCCACCTGGAGGGCGCGCTCACCGCGGCCAGCCCCCGGAAGGCCGAGATCGCCCTCGGCCTGTTCGAACTGCACGTCGACACGGCCGAGTTGACGAACCGGATCGAGGTCGGCCGGTCCGAGCGGGTCACCCCGATGATGTTCGAGCACGAGCTGCTGGAGCGCGCCCGGGCCGGTCGCCGGCACGTCGTCCTGCCCGAGGGCACCGAGGAGCGGGTGCTGCGCGCGGCCGAGATCCTGCTGCGCCGCAACATCTGCGACCTCACCCTGCTCGGCGAGATCGACGCGGTGCGCCGCAAGGCCGCGAGCCTGGGCATCGACCTGCCGCAGGCCGGGGGAGAACCGGACGCCGACCGCGCCCAGGTCCGGATCGTCGACCCGGCCACCAGCCCGCTGCGCCGGCAGTTCG
Organism: Kitasatospora sp. NPDC048296; assembly: GCF_043201815.1. NCBI lineage: Bacteria > Bacillati > Actinomycetota > Actinomycetes > Kitasatosporales > Streptomycetaceae > Kitasatospora > Kitasatospora sp. NPDC048296. The sequence goes on along the minus strand of NZ_JBICZB010000032.1, from coordinate 63,098 downwards.
CCGAGCTGTACACCCGGCTGCGCGCCCACAAGGGGATGACCGTCGAACTGGCCCTGGACGTGGTCACCGACGTCTCCTACTTCGGCACCCTGATGGTCCAGGAGGGCATCGCCGACGGCATGGTCTCCGGCGCGGTGCACTCCACCGCTGCGACCATCCGGCCCGCCTTCGAGGTGATCAAGACCTCGCCGGGCGCCTCGATCGTCTCCTCCGTCTTCTTCATGTGCCTGGCCGACAAGGTGCTGGTGTACGGCGACTGCGCGGTCAACCCCGACCCGGACGCCCAGCAGCTGGCCGACATCGCGATCCAGTCCGCCGCCACCGCCGCCCAGTTCGGGGTGGAGCCGCGGGTCGCGATGCTCTCCTACTCCACCGGCACCTCCGGCTCGGGCGCGGACGTCGACAAGGTCCGCAAGGCCACCGAGCTGGTCCGCGAGCTGCGCCCGGACATCCTGGTCGAGGGCCCGATCCAGTACGACGCGGCGGTGGACGAGCTCGTCGCCGCCACCAAGCTGCCGGGCTCGCCGGTGGCCGGGCGGGCGACCGTGCTGATCTTCCCGGACCTCAACACCGGCAACAACACCTACAAGGCCGTCCAGCGCTCGGCCGGCGCGATCGCGGTCGGCCCGGTGCTGCAGGGGCTGCGCAAGCCCGTCAACGACCTCTCGCGCGGGGCGCTGGTGCAGGACATCGTCAACACCGTCGCGATCACCGCCATCCAGTCCCAGGACGACAAGGAGCCGAGCGCATGAGTGAAGGGACGCGCGTTCTGGTGCTCAACGCCGGCTCCTCGTCGGTGAAGTACCAGCTGATCGACATGCTGGACGGCGCCAAGCTGGCCTCCGGGCTGGTCGAGCGGATCGGCGAGTCGAGCGGCCGGCTGGCGCACACCCCGCGCGCGGGCGAGCGGCGCGAGGTGCTGCAGGTCTTCCCGGACCACTCGGCCGCGCTGAAGGCCGTCGCCGAGGAGCTGGCCGCCGACGGCCTCGGGCTGGACTCCCCCGAGCTGGCCGCGATCGGCCACCGGGTGGTGCACGGCGGCAAGCGGTTCACCGAGCCGACCGTGATCACCGACGAGGTGCTCAAGGAGATCCGCCGGCTGATCCCGGTCGCGCCGCTGCACAACCCGGCCAACATCACCGGCATCGAGGTGGCCCGCGCGCTGCGGCCCGACCTGCCGCAGGTGGCCGTCTTCGACACCGCCTTCCACGCGTCGATGCCCGAGTACTCGGCCCGGTACGCGATCGACAAGGCCGTGGCCGACGAGCACCGGGTTCGCCGCTACGGCTTCCACGGCACCTCGCACCAGTACGTCTCGCGGGCCACCGCCCGGCTGCTCGGCAAGGACCCGGCCAAGGTCAACGTGATCGTGCTGCACCTGGGCAACGGCGCCTCCGCCTCGGCGGTCAGCGGCGGGCGCTGCGTGGACACCTCGATGGGCCTGACCCCGCTGGAGGGCCTGGTCATGGGCACCCGTTCGGGCGACATCGACGCCGGCGTGGTGTTCCACCTGCACCGGGTCGGCGGGCTGTCCGTCGACGAGATCGACGACCTGCTCAACCGCCGCAGCGGCCTGCGCGGCCTGTGCGGCGAGAACGACATGCGCGAGATCATGCGCCGGGCCGACGAGGGGGACGCGGACGCGAAGCTCGCCTTCGACAGCTACGTCCACCGGCTGCGCAAGTACATCGGCGGCTACTACGCGGTGCTCGGCCGGGTGGACGCGATCGCGTTCACCGCGGGCGTCGGGGAGAACGCGGCGCCGGTGCGCGCGGCGGCCACCGCCGGGCTGGACGAGCTGGGCATCGCCGTGGACCCGGAACTGAACTCGGTGCGCTCCGGCGAGCCCCGGATCATCTCGCCCGCGTACGCCCGGGTGGCGGTCGCGGTGGTGCCCACCGACGAGGAGCTGGAGATCGCCCGACAGGCCTTCGCCCTGGTGCACCTGGAGGGGGAGAAGTCCGAGGACTGACACACCGTCGTCTCGCTCCTCGGAATCCTTCGTCGGCGATTCCCCACGATTCGTGCCGAATGCACCTATAACACGAACGGATAGACTGATCCATATGCGCCGAGCGAAAATTGTCTGCACCCTGGGTCCGGCGACGGACTCCTACGAACAGCTGAAGGCCATCGTCGAGGCGGGCATGAACGTCGCCCGACTGAACATGAGCCACGGCAACCACGCGGACCACGAGGAGCGGTACCGAAAGGTCCGCCAGGTCTCGGAGGACACCGGCAAGGCCATCGGCGTCCTGGCCGACCTCCAGGGTCCCAAGATCCGTCTGGCGACCTTCGCCAACGGCCCGGTGACCGTCGACAACGGCGACGAGTTCACCATCACCACCGAGGACGTCCCCGGTGACCAGCACATCTGCGGTACCACCTACAAGGGCCTGCCCGGCGACGTGAAGCCCGGCGACCCGATCCTGATCAACGACGGCGTCATCGCCCTGGAGGTCGTCAGCGTCGACGGCCCGCGGGTGAAGACCGTAGTGGTCGAGGGCGGCGTGCTCTCGAACAACAAGGGCATCAACCTGCCCGGCGCGGCCGTGAACGTGCCCGCCCTGTCCGAGAAGGACAAGGACGACCTGCGCTTCGCGCTGCGTCTGGGCGTCGACATGGTCGCCCTGTCCTTCGTCCGCAACGCGGACGACATCAAGGACGTCCACGAGGTCATGGACGAGGTCGGCATCCGGGTGCCGGTCATCGCCAAGATCGAGAAGCCGCAGGCCGTCGAGGCCATGGAGGAGATCGTCCTCGCCTTCGACGCCATCATGGTCGCCCGCGGCGACCTGGCCGTGGAGTACCCGCTGGAGCGGGTGCCGCTGGTCCAGAAGCAGCTGATCACCCTGGCCCGCCGCAACGCCAAGCCGGTCATCGTCGCCACCCAGATGATGGAGTCGATGATCCACGCCAGCCGCCCGACCCGTGCCGAGGTCTCCGACGTCGCCAACGCCATCCTGGACGGCACCGACGCGGTGATGCTCTCCGCCGAGTCCAGCGTCGGCAAGTACCCGGTCGAGACCGTCCGCACCATGAGCCGGATCTGCGAGAAGGCCGAGGAGGAGCTGGTCTCCCAGGGCCTCCAGCCGCTCAACCCGGGCCGCAAGCCGCGCACCCAGGGCGGCTCGGTCGCCCGCGCCGCGTGCGAGCTGGGCGACTTCCTGAACGGCAAGGCACTGATCGCGTTCACCAAGTCCGGTGACACCGCGCGTCGGCTGTCCCGCTACCGCTCGCCGATCCCGGTGATCGCGTTCACCCCGGACGCGGCCACCCGCAACCAGCTCTCGCTGAGCTGGGGCGTCGAGTCGTACGTCACCGAGCAGGTGGCCACCACCGACGCGATGGTCGCGCAGGTCGACCGCGAGCTGCTGAAGATGGGCGCCCTGAGCGAGGGCGACACCGTCATCGTCACCGCCGGTGTCCCGGTCGGCATCCCCGGCACCACCAACATGGTGCAGGTGCACCGCCTGGGCAGCCACGGCGAGTGACGCTCCGATAGGGCCCGTCCGGTGGATCTTGTCGAACCCGGCAAAGATCCACCGGACAGGCCCAAGTCCGAACGCCGGTGGGGCGGTCCTCCTGAACGGGAGGGCCGCCCCACCGGCGTTTCGGCGTCCGCTACGTGCCGCCTGCTTGTCGCCTACTTGTCGCTGTAGGGGGCGTCGTCGTTGAACAGATGCATCCCGGGGATGTGCAGGGTGCCGCCGAACTGGCCGGCCTGCTTGGCGGTGACCCCGGTCAGCTCCAGGTCCAGCGGGATCGGGATGGCGCCGATCAGGTCGTACAGCCAGCGCGGCAGGGTGTCCGGGGTGAGGGTGATCTCGCCCAGGTCGATCGGGATCGGCAGGCCGAGCACCTTGGACAGGTGGCCGGAGAGCCGCTCCACGTACATGGTGACCTGGCCGTTGCGCATGGTCGAGGTCGAGCCCGGGGCGCCCTGGACGTGGAAGGTGACGCCGTTGCCCTCCAGGGTCGACATGTCGAGATTGTCGATGTCCACGCTGTCGACCACGAACTTCAGCACCCGCTTGGTGCCGGTCGGGGTCTTCACGTCGTAGACACCGTGGAAGGCCGCGCCGTGCAGTGCCAGCCGACTGGTCTGCAGCGTCCAGTTCTGCTCCGGGACCACCTGCTCGGCGGCGGCCCGGCCAGCGGTCAGGTGACGGGCGTCCACCGCGCAGTTGGGGTCCGCGGTGGGCGAGGCGGACGGCGTGCCCGAGGCGCTCGCGTTGGGCGTGGGCGTCGCGGAGGCGCCGGCCGAGGGGGTCGCGGACGGGGCCGCCTCGGGGCTCGCCTTGCCGGTCGGCGCGGTGGCGGCCGGCGAGGGCTGGCCGCCCGAGGACTGCGCGGCGGGCGGCGCGGCCTGCTGGGTGCCGGCGGCCGGGGCCTGCGGCTGGGCCGGCTGTGCCGGGGTGCCGACCCGCGGGGCCGGGGCGGCCGGGGCCTGGGGGCCCGGTGCGGGGGCGCCCGGTGCGGGGGCGCCCGGTGCGGGGGTGGCGGTCGGGGTGGCACTCGGTGTCGGGCCGGCCGAAGCACCCGGGTTCAGCAGGTGGTTGATGCCGCCGACGATGTCGTCGATCAGTCCGGCCTGGCTCGCGGTGGCCGTGCCGTTGCCGGTGCCCTGGTAGACGGCGCTCACCGCACCCGAACCGCCGGTGTCGACGGAGCGGACCACGGGCGGCTTCACCGGCGAGGTGGGCGTCGTGGCGGCCGACGGCTTCACCGGCGAGGTGGTCGGCGCGATGGTCGGCGTCTGGGTGGGCACCGAGGTCGGGCCGGTCGAGGGCGCCGCGGTGGCCCCGGCGGTCGGAGCCGCCGTAGGCGCCGTACCGGGCGTGTCGGACGGGCCGGGCGGCGGCGCGGGCAGCTCGCTCTTGGGGACGGGCGTCTCGATCGGCGCGACGTCCGGGACGGCGGCGGGCGCGGTGGGGCAGGGCTTGCCCGCCGCGGATTCGGCGACCGCCGGGTTGGGCGTGTAGGCGGCGGCCATCAGCAGCGCGGTCGGCACCGCCGCCATCGCCAGCGCGCGGCCTCTCAGCCGGACCCGGACCGGCGTGCGCGGCGCCGCGTGTCTGCCGGAGCGCTGCGCGGGGACGGCCGTGCCCTCAGCTTGTTCGGCCGGCCCGCTCACCGCGCCTCCTCCTGGTCCCCGGCACCGCCCTGCTGCGGAACGGCGGCCTCGGCGGCGGGCTCGGCCGCCGCGGGCTCCTTGGGCGCGCCCTGGGCGGGCAGCTTCGCGGTGGGCGCCTCGGCGGCCTCGGCCGTCTCAGCGGCCTTGACGGTCTCAGCGGTCTTGGCCGGGGCGGTCTCGGTGGCGACGCTCTCCGCGACCGCGTCGTCCGCCGCGCCCTTGGCCCGGCCCGCGCGACGCCCCTTGGCCGGCTCGGTCGACGGCTCCGGCAGCGGCGCCCAGGAGACCATCAGTCCGCCGCCGATCAGGCCCGGCAGCAGCGAGAGTCCGAAGCCCGCCAGGTTGGAGACCGGGATCGAGACCAGCGTCAGCAGGATGGTCGCGATGCCTGCGAAGACCCGTACGGCCGGCTGGAACCAGGAGGTCAGTCCGAGGATGATCATCAGCACGCCGATGATCAGCGACCCGGCGCCCGCCGTGGTGGACATCGCGATGGTCAGTCCGCCGAAGGACAGGTGCGCGTACGGGAAGTAGAGGATCGGGACGCCGGCGATCATGGCCAGCAGGCCGCCCCAGAAGGGCCTGGTGCGGCGGAATTCGCGGAAGTGCCGCCACAGCCACCCGATGGGGTTCTGCTGGCGGGGCCGCGTCTCGACCGTTGCGCTGGACATGGTGCAACTCCTCGACGTCGCTACGAGGTTGGAACAAAAAGGGGGGTGGCCGAGGAGCGGCGGTGATCCGCCGCCCCCCGGCCGCAGGTTGACCCGTCACCCCGGCACGCCGGGCGGCGTGCCGTCAGACGAGGCTCAGAAGCACTCGTTGCCCGCGCCGTCGCCGCTCTTCAGCGCGAGGCTCAGGCCGTTCAGCTTGAACGTGCCGGCCGAGGTGGCCCGCGCGGTCTGCTGAACGCCGCTCAGGTCGGCCTCCTTGGCGGACTGGGCGAAGCCGGTCGGACCGCTCGGCAGACCCGCGCCGCCGCCCGCCTTGGTGACGCCCGGGTGCGGGGCCCAGCCCTGGGTCGCCGAGCCGGAGAGGGTGGAGGCGTCCTGGCCGATGTTCATGTCCTTGAAGGTCGCGTCCGCCTTCAGCTGCTCCAGGTCGATCAGCAGGTTGTCGGCCTGAACCGGCTTGCCCGCCTCGGTGCCGGCGTGCAGCTGCAGGGTGATCTTGCCCAGGCCGAACGCGGACAGGTCGGTCACCACCGACTGGCACAGGTTGGTGATGTCGGCGTGGTCGAAGGCCGAGACCGCGACCGGGTGCGGCTTGCCGTTCGCCTCGATGTCGACGGAGCCGAACTGGGCGAAGTTGGTGCCGTGCAGCTGGTCGGTGCTGACCTTGAACTGCTGGCCGGAAATGCTGAACGAGGCGGCGAGCGCGCTGTTGGCGATCGAGACGCCGACCATCGCGGTGGCCGCGACGCTCGGCACCATCACCAGGGCGAAGCGCTTCCAGCGGGTCTTGCCGTAGGTCTTGGACATGCGAGTCCTCCTTCTAGGACGTACATCTCCGGCTCCCGGCGGCGCGTCCCGCGCCGGTGGGGGCCTGGGATGGGAGAGAGCTACGTCCTCGGTAGCGGAGAGCGCCTTGGGCGTCGTCGGACGCGGGAGCGGCCGGCACAACGCGGCACTCCCGTCCCGATACCGGCCGTCCTTGCGGGACGACGGGTCGGACCGACGACATCGGCGATCACCCCCGAGCGACAACCAGCGACCGCGCAGGGCCGCGCGGCCGGTCGAGGACAGGAACCGCCGTGGGACCGCGGATACCCCCCTGCCCTCCCTACCGCCGACCGGGGCCGACGGATCACCCGGTGGGGATCCCGCACTCCGCGTTGACCGACCGGCTGTCGGTGGGTGTGGAGTCTGGGACCGGGCGTGGCCGATCGTGCTTGAATCCCGGGCGAAGCACAAGGGGTGCCTTACTGACGGGTAATGCAACAGCGGGTGGCGTTGATCATGAAAACGTCCAAAATTGCACCCTGCGTGACGCCTTGAAGAAATCGTGGCGACGAAATCCGCCGGAAACACCAGCGAAACACCCGCGGGTGGTCACTGAACGTGACCACCCGCGGGTGAAATCAAGATTTGGTAAACGTCTGTCCGGTTGACCGGATTGTCGCCAAATCTCCAGCGACACCGCAGGTCATCCGCCGTGCCAGGCACCCGGTGCCAGGCAGCCCGGCAGGACCCGCCCGAACCCGGCCGGCATCGGACTCAGAACAGCACGCGGGCCAGCGCCGTCCGGGCCGCGACGACCCGCGGGTCCTCGGCGCCGATCACCTCGAACAGCTCCAGCAGGCGCAGCCGGGCGGTGTCCCGGTCCTCGCCGAAGGTCCGGCCGACGGTGTCCACCAAGCGGCCGAAGGCGTCCTCGACGTGACCGCCCACCAGGTCCAGGTCGGCCGCCCGCAGCTGGGCCTCGACGTCCTTCGGGTCGGCGGCGGCCGCCGCCCGCACCTTCTGCAGGTCCAGGCCCTCGACCCGCTGCAGCAGCTCCGCCTGGGCCAGGCCCAGCTTGGCCTCGGTGTTGCCCGGCTGGTCGGTCAGCACGTTCTTGTACGCCTGGATGGCACCGCCCAGGTCGCCGGCGTCCAGCGCGTCGTGCGCGGCGGCCAGCGCCGGGTCCTCGGGCCGCTGCGGGGCGGCGACCGGGGCCTCGCCCGGGGCGACCGCGCCGCCGGAGATACCGAAGCGCTGCTCGGCGACCAGGATCAGCTGGTCCAGCACCTTGCGGATGTTGGCGGCACTCTCCGCGCCCTGGAACAGCGGCACCAGCTGGCCGGCCACCACGGCCATCACGGCCGGGATGCCCTGGATGCCGAACTGCTGGGCGATCAGCTGGTTGGCGTCCACGTCGATCTTGGCGAGCACGAAGCGGCCGGCGTACTCCTCGGCCAGGCCCTCCAGGATCGGGCTGAGCTGCTTGCAGGGGCCGCACCACTCGGCCCAGAAGTCGATGACGACCGGCACCTCGGCGGAGCGCTGGACGACCTCGGCCTCGAAGGTGTCCTCGGTGACGTCGATGACGAGCTGGTAGGCGGCGGACTGGTCGGGGGCGACTCCGGCCGCTTCGGCGGCGGCCGCCTGACGGGCCCGCTCGACCCGGGCCTGCTCGGCCTTCTGGGCGGCCTCGCCGGCCGCCTTCACTGCGGCGAGGTCGACCGCGCCGCGCAGGGCGGAGCTGTTGAGACGCGAATTCCGTGGCTGCATGGCACCATCCTCCCCCGTCCGCGCTGCCCGCGGGCACCAACCTCCGGAAAGTCGCCCCGCGCGGGCTGCGCGGCGACGGGTTTCCGGGCGGTGCGCCCCTCCCCCGGTAGTCTGAACCGTTCGGCGCGGATCCCCACCCGCACCCGCGCCGCCCCCGTCCCACGGGATGCGGCGCCTGGTTGTCACTGCTTTCGCTACAGGTCGTAGCGTAACTGGAGCCGGTGCCCCGGCCGCAAGCCCAACCTGCGCTTCGGGGACGTGACCTGCCCCACTTTCCCGACCCGCCCGGCTGCCCGAATCGACGAACAGTCGCTACCGTTACCAGCCCCACCCAAGTTACTTACCAGTAAAGCGCAAGGAGACCCGGTGCCGGCCGCCCAGCCCTCCGCGAGCCCGGACAGCACGGTCCCGGACAGCACAGTCCGGGGCAGCACAGTCCAGGAGGGGACGAACGCGTCCCGGGCCAAGGGCCGCCCGCGCAGCGCCGCCGCCGACCTCGCGATCCTCGACGCCACCCGCGAAGCCCTGGCCGAACTCGGCTGGGGCGGACTGACCATGGGCCACGTGGCCACCCGCGCCAAGGTCGCCAAGACCACCCTCTACCGCCGCTGGCCGTCCAAGAACGAGCTCGTGGTGGACGCCGTCGCCAGCCTCTTCGACGAACTGGTGATGCCCGACCTCGGCAACCTGCGGGCCGACATCGAGGCCGTGGTGACCCAGTTCGCCGACCTGCTGGCCCGCCCGGAGACCCAGGCCGCGCTGCTCGCGCTGTTCGCCGAGGGCACCCGCGACCCGCTGCTGCACCGCCGGATCCGCGAGGCGATCGTGGACCCGCAGAAGCACCTGGTCCGGCAGGGCCGGGCGGCCGCCCAGGCGCGCGGCGAACTCGGACCGGACACCGACGCCGAGTCGGCCCGCGAGGAGGTCGACATCATCTTCGACACCATCGCGGGCACCGTCGAGCACCGCGTCCTGGTCAGCGGCGAGCCGATCACCCCCGAGTGGACCCGCCGCTTCACCGACCTGCTGCTCGGACCGCTCACCACCGGCTGAGGGCATGCCGAAGCCGCCGTACGGAACCCCGTACGGCGGCTACTGCTCGGCCACTCGCCCGCTCGCCTCCGGGGCGCTCTGATACTCGCCCGCTCGCCTCCGGGGCGCTCGGACCCGGTGCCGACGGTCGGCGCTCCGGCGCTCGTGCCTCGCTTGTCGCTTCTCCCTTTCGGCACCGGCGCGCCCCTTCGGCTCGGGGCGGCTTTCGGCTCGGGGCGGCTTTCGGCTCGGGGGCGGCTCGGGTGTTCAGGCGATCAGAACGCCGCGTTCTCCTGGTACGTCCCCCACTCCTGCCGCAGCGCGTTGCAGATCTCGCCGAGCGTCGCCTCGGCGCGCACCGCGTCCAGCATCGGCGGGATCATCGACTCGCCCGAGCGCGCCGCCGCCAGCATGGCGTCCAGCCCGGCCCGCACCGCCGCCTCGTCCCGGGCCGCCTTGCGCTCGCCCAGCACCCGCACCTGCTCGCGCTCGACCTCGTGGCTGACCCGCAGGATCTCCAGGTCGGGGGTGACGCTGCGCGGGTGGCAGTTGACGCCGACCACGCGCTTCTCGCCCTTCTCCACACCCTGCTGGTACTGGAAGGCCGCCTCGGCGATCTCGCCGGTGAACCAGCCCTCCTCGATCCCGCGCAGGATGCCGGAGGTGATCGGGCCGATCTCGTGGTCCTCGTGCCCCTTGTCGAGGATCCGCTGGAAGATCGCCTCGGCCTGCTGCTCGATCCGGTCGGTCAGCGCCTCGACGTACCAGGAACCGCCCAGCGGGTCGGCCACGTTGGTGACGCCGGTCTCCTCCATCAGCACCTGCTGGGTGCGCAGCGCGATCTCGGCGGCCTGCTCGGAGGGCAGCGCCAGGGTCTCGTCCAGCGCGTTGGTGTGCAGCGAGTTGGTGCCGCCCAGCACCGCGGAGAGCGCCTCGACGGCGGTGCGCACCACGTTGTTGTACGGCTGCTGCGCGGTGAGCGAGACGCCGGCGGTCTGGGTGTGGAAGCGCAGCCACTGCGCCTTGTCGGTCTTGGCGCCGAAGCGGTCGCGCATCCAGCGGGCCCAGATCCGGCGCGCGGCGCGGAACTTGGCGATCTCCTCGAAGAAGTCCAGGTGCGCGTCGAAGAAGAAGGACAGGCCGGGTGCGAAGACGTCCACGTCCAGGCCGCGGGACAGGCCCAGCTCGACGTAGGCGAAGCCGTCCGCGAGGGTGTACGCCAGCTCCTGCGCGGCCGTCGCCCCGGCCTCGCGGATGTGGTAGCCGGAGACGGACAGCGGCTTGTACGCGGGGATGCCCTTGGCGCAGTGCTCCATCAGGTCGCCGATCAGGCGCAGGTGCGGCTCGGGGGCGAAGAGCCACTCCTTCTGGGCGATGTACTCCTTGAAGATGTCCGTCTGCAGGGTGCCGTTGAGCACCGCCGGGTCCACGCCCTGGCGCTCGGCGGCGACCAGGTACATGCAGAAGATCGGGACGGCCGGGCCGCTGATCGTCATCGAGGTGGTGACCTCGCCGAGCGGGATGCCGTTGAACAGCACCTCCATGTCGGCGGCCGAGTCGATGGCCACGCCGCAGTGGCCGACCTCGCCGAGCGACTTCGGGTCGTCCGAGTCGTAGCCCATCAGGGTGGGCATGTCGAAGGCGACCGACAGGCCGCCGCCGCCCGCGTCCAGGATCATCCGGTAGCGCTCGTTGGTCTGCTGCGCGTTGCCGAAGCCGGCGAACTGGCGGATGGTCCAGGTGCGGCCCCGGTAGCCGGTGGGGTGCAGCCCGCGGGTGAACGGGTACTCGCCCGGCCAGCCGATCCGCTCGAAGCCCTCGACGGCCTGCCCGGGGGCCGGGCCGTACACCGGCTCGACCTCGTCGCCGGAGAGGGTGGTGAAGTCCGCGTCCCGCTTGCGGGCCTTGTCGTACCGCTGCTGCCAGCGCTGCCGTCCGCGCTCGATCTCCTCGGCGTCCATGGGCCGAACTCCGCTCCGTACGGCCGCCACGGCACCGGGCGGCACAGCTGTTAGGACGTCCTACTAATTTACTCGGACGTCCTAGTAGTTGTCGATGGACACCCGCTCGACGCGAACCGGAAAACGACGGCGCCCCTCCCCTGCTCGGGGAAGGGGCGCCGTTTCGCGCGGTCGGCCCGGCTCAGACGCCGGCCGGCTGGCGGGCGCCGTCGCCCGCCTGGAGCTTCTCGGCGGCCTCGCGGGCCACCTTGCGCTCGAAGACGAAGGAGAGGAAGGGGATGCAGCCCGCCGCCAGGGTCAGCACCAGCCGGCCCATCGGCCACTTCAGCTTCTGCCCGAGCAGGAAGGTCACGATGAAGTACCCGATGTACAGGTAGCCGTGCAGCATCGCGACGTAGGTGGTCACGTCCTCGGCGGTGCTGAAGCCGTACTTCGCCACCATGAAGCCGCAGAACACCAGTAGAGCCACACCGGTCGCAATGGCCAGGCCGCGGTACCAGCCCAGCAGGGGGGTCGCCTTCATACTCTTCCTCGCCTCGCTCGGCAGTTTCGGCCGGTACGCCCGGATCCGCGCACCGCTCCCACGAGGGTAGCCGCCCTCACGGCCGCTCCTTCGCAGCCCCCTCGTCCGGCTCGGCGAAGTCCCCGGCCGCGATCCGCAGCGGCTTGAGCAGCTCGAACACCTGGCGGCACTGCTCGGGGCCGTACTCCTCCAGCCCGAACTCCATCGCCATGAGCTCCCGGGTGGCCTCCTCGACCACCTCGCGGCCGCGCCGGGTGATCGAGGCGAGCACGCCGCGGCCGTCCAGCGGGTTGGGGCGGCGGGCGACCAGGCCGGCCCGTTCCAGCCGGTCGACGGTGTTGGTGACGCTGGTCGGGTGGACCATCAGTCGCTCGCCGATCTTGGACAGCGAGAGTTCGCCGGTCCGACTGAAGGTCAGCAGCACCAGCGCCTCGTACCGGGCGAAGGTCAGCCCGTACGGCTTGAGCACCGCGTCGACCCTGGAGAGCAGGATCTGGTGGGCGCGCATGATCGAGGTGATCGCCGCCATCGAGGGCACGGCGCCCCAGCGGCGGGCCCACAGTTCGTCGGCGCGGGCGATCGGGTCGAAGTCGAGTGCGAGGGGCTTGGCCACCTCCTTACCGTACCGGCGGACGGGACGTGTGCTACCAGCTGTCCTGATGGTGGACAAGTGCGACGCGTGGCGGGATCCCGCCAATCGGACGGCCAGGTCCATACCTGGACATTGCGCCGGCGTGAACGCCCGGCAACAGCCGCCCGGCGTACGGAGGTTGACCGCTGAAGCGCCCAACGCCGCGCTATCAGGCCTCGGTTCGGACCGGAACCCGCTGAAAGACCGGGTAAAAAATCCCCTTTGTCCTTCCGTTCACAATCCCCTCCCTTGGCGGGACTTGGCCAATTCATGAACAAGACCTGTCATTTGATTTGCTCGATTGTCATGCTTTCCGCCAACCCCGTTCGACAGCCACCACCCCCACCCAACCGGTGGCAGCCGCACGACCGCTCGGGGTCCTCGCACGTCAGCGCCCGTTCCGCCCCTCAGGTGCCGGCCCCGGCCCCCGGGACGAGGCGCGACCGCGCCCAACACGCGGTTTCCCGGAAGGACTCGTCCGTGAAGCGAAAGCTCGCCGCAGTCGCCGTACTCTCCGCCACCGCCCTGCTCACCGGCGTCGTCCAGGTCAGCGCCGCCCAGGCGGACCCCACCCCGCACGCCCGGACCGCGCAGCAGCGCGCCGACCTGATCGCGCTGGCCAACGGCCAGGCGGGCAAGGTGGCGCACGCCCTGGCCCTGGGCGGCCAGGAGCAGCTGGTGGCCAAGGACGTCGTGGTGGACGCCGACGGCTCCCGCCACTTCCGCTACGAGCGCACCTTCGCCGGGCTCCCGGTCCTGGGCGGAGACCTGGTGGTGCACCAGAAGGCGGACGGCTCGCCCGCCGCCGTGGACAAGGCCGTCGGCGCGCAGCTCGCCCTGCCGAGCCTCACCCCGCAGATCCCGGCGGACAAGGCCGCCGCCCAGGCGACCGGCGCCGTGCAGTCCACCGTCGGCATCACCGTCGACGAGGACGAGTCCCCGCTGACCGAGGTGCACCAGGCCGGCAAGGCCGAGCTGGTCGTCTGGGCCACCGACGGCAACCCGCGCCTGGCCTACCGCACCACCGTCGAGGGCCTGCGCGCCGACGGCACCCCGAGCAGCCAGCTGCTGGTCACCGACGCCGCCACCGGCCAGGTGCTCTCCACCCACGAGCAGGTGCAGACCGCCTCCGGCACCGGCAAGGGCGTCTTCGTCGGCAGCGTCCCGCTGACCACCACCCAGAGCGGCACCTCGTACCAGCTGAAGGACGCCACCCGCGGCGGCCAGTCCACCTTCACCCTGAAGAACAAGACCTCCGGCTCCGGCACCCTGGTCGCCAACTCGACCGACTCCTTCGGCAACGGCCTGGTCTCCAACCCGGAGTCCGCCGCCGTGGACGCCCAGTACGGCGCCGCGGCCACCTGGGACTTCTACAAGAACACCTTCGGCCGCAACGGCATCAAGAACGACGGCGTCGGCGCCACCAGCCGGGTGCACTACGGCTCCAACTACGTCAACGCGTTCTGGAGCGACAGCTGCTTCTGCATGACGTACGGCGACGGCGCGAGCAACACCCACCCGCTGACCGCGCTGGACGTGGCCGGCCACGAGATGACCCACGGCGTCACCTCCGCCACCGCGGGCCTCAACTACTCCGGCGAGTCCGGCGGCCTCAACGAGGGCACCTCGGACATCTTCGGCACCATGGTCGAGTGGTACGCCAACCTGGCCGCCGACAAGCCGGACTACCTGATCGGCGAGCAGATCAACATCAACGGTGACGGCAAGCCGCTGCGCTACATGGACCAGCCGTCCAAGGACGGCAAGTCCGCCGACTACTGGTCCTCCTCGGTCGGCAGCCTGGACGTCCACTACTCCTCGGGCGTGGCCAACCACTTCTTCTACCTGCTCGCCGAGGGCAGCGGCGCCAAGACGATCAACGGCGTCAGCTACAACAGCCCGACGTACAACGGCTCGACCCTCGCCGGCATCGGCCGGGACAAGGCCGCGCAGATCTGGTACAAGGCGCTGACCACCTACTTCACCTCCACCACCAACTACGCGGGCGCCCGCACGGCGACCCTCAAGGCCGCTTCGGACCTGTACGGCGCCTCCAGCGCCGAGTACAACGCCGTCGCCGCGACCTGGAGCGCTGTCAACGTCAACTGACGTACGGCGCACGGCGCACGGCGGGCGGACGCCCGGGGCCCCGTCGGAGGGCAGGCCCCGGGCGTCCGCCCATGCCCGCGCCCGAACGCCGCGCACCCCGAGCCCGGGACCCCAAGCCCGGCACTCCGAGCCCGGGGCTCCGCCGGCCCCGGAGGCTGTCAAGGCCGACCGGCTGGCGGGGTCCCGCCAGCGGGACGAACCGTGGATTCCGGGCAATGGACGGCAGCCGAACCATCCGTCCCGGCGCTGGCGACTCCTGGCCAATCCCCGGCGGCGCCCTGTCCTTCCCCGCCACGAATTGTCATGCTTCTGACCAAGCTCCCGTCCGACGACCGCCTCCCCCACCCAGCAGGCGGTCCGTCAGAAGCCGCACGGCAGCAGCACGTCCGCGCCCTACCGCCCCAACGGCGCCAACCCCGGCGCCCCGGTACGCGGCGCGCCCGCAGGAAAGCGCGGGCCTCGTGGAAGGAACCCCCCTACGTGAAGCGAAAGCTGACCCTCCCGGCCGTACTCTCCGCCACCGCCCTGCTGGCCGGCGTCGTCCAGATCGCCACCCTCCCCGCCGCCCAGGCCGCCGCCCCCGCGCCCGACCGGGTGTCGGCCGCGCCGCTCGCCCTCGCCGCCGCCCAAGCCTCGCCGCTCGCACGGCAGTTGGACCTCGGCGGCCAGGAGCAGCTGGTCGCCAAGGACGCCCTGATGGACGCCGACGGCACCCGGCACCTGCGCTACGAGCGGACCTACGCCGGCCTGCCGGTGCTCGGCGGCGACCTGGTCGTCCACCAGCGCCCCGACGGCTCGGTGAGCTCGGTGGACCGCGCCTTCGCCGGCCGACTGGCACTGCCCACCACCACCCCGGCCCTGGCCGCCGGCCAGGCCGCCGAACAGGCCACCGACGCGGTGCGGGCGACCGTGGGCCTGGCCGCCGACGAGGACGAGGCGGCGCTCAGCCGGGTGGACGGCGCCGGCGCGGCCGAGCTGGTGGTCTGGGCGGCCGACGGCAACCCGCGGCTGGCCCACCGCACGGTGGTGCGCGGCGAGCGGACCGACGGCACCCCGAGCAGCCAGCAGGTGGTCACCGACGCGGCGACCGGCGAACTGCTCTCCACCCACGAGGAGTTCCAGACCGCAACCGGCACCGGCAAGGGCGTCAACGTCGGCACCGTACCGCTGACCACCACCCAGAGCGGCTCGACCTACTCGCTCAAGGACGCCACCCGCGGCAACCAGTCCACCACCGACCTCAAGGGCGCCACCTCGGGCAGCGGTTCGCTCTTCACCAGCACCAGCAACAGCTGGGGCAACGGCCTGGCCTCCAACCGCCAGTCCGCGGCCGTGGACGCCCAGTTCGGCGCGGCGACCACCTGGGACTACTACAAGAAGACGTTCAACCGCAACGGCATCAAGAACAACGGAGTCGGCGCGACCAGCCGGGTGCACTACGGCTCCAACTACGTCAACGCGTTCTGGAACGACTCCTGCTTCTGCATGACGTACGGCGACGGCTCCGGCAACACCCACCCGCTGACCGCCATCGACGTCTCCGGCCACGAGATGACCCACGGCGTCACCTCCGCCACCGCCGGACTCAACTACTCCGGCGAGTCCGGCGGCCTCAACGAGGCCACCTCGGACATCTTCGGCACCATGGTCGAGTGGTACGCCAACCTGCCGGCCAACCCGCCGAACTACTGGATCGGCGAGAAGCTCAACCTCTTCGGCAACGGCAAGCCGCTGCGCTACATGGACAAGCCCTCCCTGGACGGCCAGTCCGCGGACTCCTGGTACTCCGGCGTCGGCAACCTGGACGTGCACTACTCGTCCGGCGTCGCCAACCACTTCTTCTACCTGCTCGCCGAGGGCAGCGGCGCCAAGAGCATCAACGGCTACAACTACAACAGCCCGACCTCGAACGGCTCGAAGGTGACCGGCATCGGGCGGGACAAGGCGGCCGCGATCTGGTACCGCGCGCTGACCGTCTACTTCACCTCCACCACCAACTACAAGGCCGCCCGCACGGCGACCCTGAAGGCCGCGGCCGACCTGTACGGCGGCGCGGCCGGCGCCGAGTACAAGGCGGTGGCGGCGGCCTGGAGCGGGGTCAACGTCAACTAGGCCCCGTCAACCGGGCCCCGCCCTGGACCACTCCCGGCAAGAAACGGCGACAGGCTGCCGCGGCCCTTTGGGAGAGGAGGCCGTGGCAGCCTGTCGACCGTCCACACGTTCGCGTCAGGCGGTGGCGGCGGCGGGCTGCAGCTCGCCGCGCTCCTCCTGGGCAAGGGTCCGCTCGGCGTAGACGCCGCCGAACGGCAGCACCGAGAGCACGAACAGCAGGATGCCGCGCTTGCGGTCCCACTTCTGCGTCTGCCAGGCCTGGATCCAGAACACCACGTACAGGATGAAGAGGGTCCCGTGGACAGGGCCGAGCACCGGGACGGCGTTGAAGCTGGTGGTGTACTTCAGCGCCGTGCAGATCAGCAGCAGGACGAAGGAGATCCCCTCGGGGGCGGAGACCAGGCGCAGGCGGTGGACGGCGCTGCTGTTCACGTTGGATACCTCAATACGGGGGTCGGAGGCGTGGGCACGCTTGTGAAGCGACTCACAAGCCTTCCGGCCATTATCACCGAGCACATGTCCGAGCCCAGGGCCGGGGGTGGCCACCGTGCCCGATGTCACAGCCGCGCGCCAGAACCAGGCCGAACGCAGCAGGGCGTCGTCCGTACCCCCTATCCTCTTGCCCGCGCGCCCACCGATCCGGGCGCTCACGGCATCGCACACGGGGGTATCCACACCATGTTCAAGCGGGACTGGGACCGCAGGACCTGCGCCAAGCGCGGGCACGTCACCTACGCACCGACCGAACCCGAGCTGGCCTCCCGGCTGCACGCCGCCACCGCCGTGGGCGACGCCTGGCGCTGCCTGCGCTGCGGCGACTTCGCGCTCGGCGCCCCGCACGGCTCCGGCCCGGCCGCGAACGCCCCGCTGGTACCGCGCGGCAAGGCGCTGCGGGACATCTTCATCCTGCGCTTCCTCGCCATCGAGCGGGTGCTGCGCGGCATCGTGATCATCCTGATCGCGTGGGGCGTCTGGAAGTTCTCCAACCACCAGGACGCGGTGCAGCGGGTCTTCGACCAGGACCTGACGGTCTTCAAGCCGATCGCCGACCACTTCAACTGGGACCTGGACCACGCCCCGGTCGTCGAGACGATCCGCAAGACCTTCGGCTACGAGAAGAAGACCCTGCTGATCGTCGCGGGCGCGCTGCTGGCCTACGCGCTGATCGAGATCGTCGAGGCGGTCG
Source organism: Kitasatospora sp. NPDC048296 (assembly GCF_043201815.1). Lineage (NCBI taxonomy): Bacteria > Bacillati > Actinomycetota > Actinomycetes > Kitasatosporales > Streptomycetaceae > Kitasatospora > Kitasatospora sp. NPDC048296. The sequence goes on along the minus strand of NZ_JBICZB010000032.1, from coordinate 45,198 downwards.
GCCTCTGGCTGGGCAGGCGCTGGGCCGAGTACCTGACGGTGGTCGCCACCGCGGCCTTCCTGCCGCTGGAGGGCTACGAGCTGAGCCACCACGTCAGCCCACTGAAGATCTGCACCCTGCTGCTGAACATCGCCGCGGTGCTGTGGATCATGCTCTCCAAGCGCCTGTTCGGCCTGCGCGGCGGCGCGGTCGCCTTCGAGGCGGAGCGCCACTCGGCCTCGCTGCTGGAGGTCGAGGAGGCGGCCGGCACCGTCCCGCACCCCGGCCACGGGGCGCACGCGCGGTCCTGACTCGCACCTTTGTCCCAGGCCCGACCTTGAACCGTTGTCCCGGGTCCGACCTTGAACCGTTGTCCCGGGTCCGGACCTGTTCGTCCCCGCCCTCTCGCCCGACCACGGCCGCAAAAGCTAGATTGCGGCCGTGGCACAGTTCAGACTCCAGGGCTCGCGGGTGCTCGCCGTCGAGTTGGCCGGCGACGCCGTCAAGGCCCGGCACGGCTCGATGGTCGCCTACACCGGCCAGATGACCTTCAAGAAGCTGACCGGCGGCGGGGACGGACTGCGCGGCATGGTCGCCCGCAGACTCACCGGCGAGCGGATGACCGTCATGGAGGTGAAGGGGCAGGGCACCTGCTACTTCGCCGACAAGGCCACCGAGATCAACCTCGTCCAGCTGTTCGGCGAGACGCTCCACGTCGAGTCGGACAACCTGCTGTGCACCGAGGCCGGTCTGCACACCGGCACCACCTTCACCGGGCTGAACGGCGTCTCCTCCGGCAACGGCCTCTTCACCACCAAGGTGGAGGGGCACGGCTGGGCCGCCGTCACCTCCAACGGGCCCGCCGTCATCCTGCGCGTCGGCAAGGACATGCCGCTGCGGGTCGACCCGGGCGCGTACCTCGCGCACACCGGCAGCCTGCACCGCAGCCTCAAGTCGGGCGCGGGCTGGACCACGGTGATCGGCGAGGGCGGCGGCGAGGCCGTCCAGGTCGAGTTCACCGGCGAGGGCCTGGTGTACGTCCAGCCCTCGGAGAAGGTCACCCTCGGGGGTGACGTCTGATGGGCTTCACCCGGATCAACGGCAAGCTGGTCGAGGCCCAGGTGGTGCCCGGTCGGCCACTGTTCAGCCAGCGCGGCGCGATGATCGCGTACACCGGCGACGTCCGGTTCACCCCGAACATCACCGGCGGCCAGGGCGGGGTGATGTCGATGATCGGCCGCCGGGTTGCCAACGAGGACACCCCGCTGATGACCGTCGAGGGCCAGGGCCGGGTGATGTTCGGCCACGGCGGCCACCACGTCCAGGTGATCGACCTGGTCGGCGACACCCTGTTCGTCGAGGCGGACCGGCTGCTCGCCTTCGAGGGCACGCTGCGGCAGTCCACCGTGTTCCTCGGCTCGCAGGGCGGGGTGATGGGCATGGTCCGGGGCCAGGTCAGCGGGCAGGGCCTGTTCACCACCCGGCTGGAGGGCCACGGCTCGGTCGCGGTGATGGCCCACGGCGGGGTCTTCGAGCTGCCGATCACCCCGGGCCGGCCGGTGCACGTCGACCCGCAGGCGTACGTGGCGCACCGCGGCGAGGTGCGCAACAAGCTGTCCACGGCGATCGGCTGGCGCGAGATGATCGGCCGGGGCTCGGGCGAGGCGTTCCAGCTGGAGCTGTCCGGGCAGGGCGCGGTGTACGTCCAGGCGAGCGAGGAGAAGCTCTGATGTCCTACCCGCCGCAGCCGCCGCAGCCGCCGTACGGGCAGTCGCCGCACGACCAGCCGACCCAGCCGGGCTTCGCGGTGCCGCCGGTCGCGCCGAACTACGGCCCGCCGCAGGGCTACCCGCCGCCCCCGCCGCCCGGCTACCCGCAACAGCCGCCCCAGCAGCCCCAACAGGCCTACGCCCAGGAGCAGTTCGGCGGCCCGCAGGCCCCGCTGCCGACCGCCCACGGCGGTGAGGGCCCGGTGGTGTACGACGCGTACACCCTGCCGGCCAACGACAACGTCAACCCGTACGCCTTCGCGGTCGACCTGAACGGCTCCTACTTCCTGCAGAAGGGCAAGATGATCGCCTACTACGGCGACATCACCTTCCGCGGCGTCGGCGCCGGGATGGTCGACCGGGTGCTCGGGCAGCACTTCAACTCCCCGCTGCACGCGGCGGACTGGGTGGTCGCCCAGGGCACCGGCAAGCTGCTGCTGGCCGACCGCGCCTTCGACCTCAACTCCTACGACCTGGACGACGGCAACCTGACCGTGCGCTCCGGCAACCTGCTCGCCTTCGACCCGACGCTGCGGCTCAAGCAGTCGATCATCCCGGGCTTCCTGACCCTGATCGGCACCGGCCGCTTCGTCGCCGCCTCCAACGGGCCAGTGCACTTCGTCGAGCCGCCGATCCGGGTGGACCCGCAGGCGCTGGTCGGCTGGGCGGACTGCCCGGCGCCGTGTCACCACTACGACCACGAGTACCTGCACGGGGTGGTCGGCGGCCTGCGACGGCTGACCGGCATCGGCGGCGTCTCCGGCGAGGAGCACCAGTTCGAGTTCATCGGCGCCGGGCAGGTGCTGATCCAGTCCAGCGAGAAGCTGCTGGCCGAGCGGCCGGTGGGCGTGGTGGACGCCGAGGCGGGCGTGCCGGGCGGTGGGGTGCCGCCCCAGCAGGCCCACGCCGGCGGCAACCCCAACGTGCCCGGCCTCGGTAACCTGGGCGAACTCGGACGGCGTTTCGGCCTGTAAACTTGTACAAGATTGAACTAAATCGGCTATGCTGGACCGCATGGATACGCACACGATCGACACTGCGGACACCCCTCCGTCTCAGCCCGGGGAGGAGACTCCCTGGCTGACCGCCAGGGAGCAGCGGATGTGGCGCGCCCATCTGGAGGTCGCCAAGCTGCTGGACTACCAGCTCAGCCGCGAACTCCAGCCCCACAACCTGGCCATCAACGACTACGAGATCCTGGTCGTCCTCTCCGAGGCCCCCGACCACCGGATGCGGATGACCGACCTCGCGACCGCCACCCTCCAGTCGAAGAGCCGGCTCTCCCACCAGATCACCCGGATGGAGAACGCCGGCCTGGTCCTGCGCCAGGAGTGCCCCGGCGACCGCCGCGGCCTCTACGCCCACCTCACCGAGCAGGGCTGGGAAACCATGCAGCGAGTCGCCCCGGACCACGTACGCAGCGTCCGGGCCCACTTCATCGACCGCTTCACCCCCGAGCAGCTCGACGCCATGTACGAGGCCCTCGCCCCCGTCGCCGAACACCTCCGCGGCCTCCGCGGCCGCTCCTAGGCCACCGGGAGAGCCCCCGTTCTGCGTAGGAAGTCGGCCGAACCGACTTCCTACGCAGAGGACGGGAAGCCTGCGGTCCGATCTCAGTTCTTTCGCCGCCCCGCCGCGACCGTGCTCGCGGCAGGGCGGCGAACGGAACAGCGATCGGCCGCGCGGAGAGGCCGGACCGTGCCGCCGGCCTTCGCGGAGTCAGCTCTGCGTCAGGCCCGCGACCAGTTCGTCGGCCGCGCCGTACGGGTCCAGCTCGCCGGCGACGACGCGCTCGGCCAGGCCGGCCAGGTGGCGGTCGCCGGAGAGGTCGCCGATCCGGGCGCGCAGCTCGGCGAGTGCGATCGCCTCGATCTCCTGCGCCGCCCGGCGGCGCCGACGCGCCGCCAGTTCGCCGTGCTCCTCCAGCCAGGCGCGGTGCTTCTCCAGCGCCTCGACCACCTCGTCCACGCCCTCGCCGCGGGCCGCGACGGTCTTGACGATCGGCGGGCGCCAGTCCCCCGCCCCGCGGGCCTCGCCGAGGCCCAGCATGTGGTTGAGCTCACGGGCGGTGGCGTCGGCGCCGTCCCGGTCGGCCTTGTTGACCACGAAGAGGTCGCCGATCTCCAGGATGCCCGCCTTGGCGGCCTGGATGCCGTCGCCCATCCCGGGGGCCAGCAGCACCACGGCGGTGTCGGCCTGGGCGGCGATCTCCACCTCGGACTGGCCGACGCCCACGGTCTCGACCAGGATCACCTCGCAGCCGGCCGCGTCCAGCACCCGCAGCGCCTGCGGCGCCGCCCAGGAGAGCCCACCCAGGTGGCCGCGGGTGGCCATCGAGCGGATGAACACCTCGGGGTCGTTCGCGTGGTCCTGCATCCGGACCCGGTCACCCAGCAGCGCCCCGCCGGAGAACGGCGAGGACGGGTCGACGGCCAGCACCCCGACCCGCTTGCCGAGCCGCCGGTAGGCGGAGACCAGCGCCGAGGTGGTGGTGGACTTGCCGACCCCGGGCGAGCCGGTCAGGCCCACCGTGTAGGCCTGCCCGGTGTACGGCGCGAGCGCGGCCATCGCCTCCCGCAGCTGCGGGGCGGCGTTCTCGACCAGCGTGATCAGCCGGGCGACCGCCCGCGGCCGGCCCTCCCGGGCCTGCTCGACCAGCGTGGCGACATCGATCATGGGGATCTCCTTGCACAGATGCCGACAGACGGCGGATGCCGAAGGGGCTGCGGACCACTTGTGGCGGTCCGCAGCCCCGGAAGTCAGGTCAGTGATCAGGCCTTCGGCACGCGCACGATCAGCGCGTCGCCCTGGCCGCCGCCGCCGCACAGCGCGGCCGCGCCGACGCCGCCGCCGCGGCGCTGCAGCTCCAGCGCCAGGGTCAGCACCACGCGGGCGCCGGACATGCCGATCGGGTGGCCGAGCGCGATCGCGCCGCCGTTGACGTTGACGATGTCGGAGGAGACGCCCAGGTCCTTCATCGACTGGTGGGCGACGGCCGCGAAGGCCTCGTTGATCTCGATCAGGTCGAGGTCGGAGACCTCCAGACCCTCCTTGGACAGCGCGTGCTGGATCGCGTTGGACGGCTGCGACTGCAGCGAGTTGTCCGGGCCGGCCACGTTGCCGTGGGCGCCGATCTCGGCGATCCAGGTCAGGCCCAGCTCCTCGGCCTTGGCCTTGCTCATCACGACCACGGCGGCGGCGCCGTCGGAGATCTGCGAGGAGGTGCCGGCGGTGATCGTGCCGTCCTTGGCGAAGGCCGGGCGCAGCTTGGCCAGGCCCTCGACGGTGGTGTCGGCGCGGATGCCCTCGTCCTGGCTGAACAGCACCGGCTCGCCCTTGCGCTGCGGGATGGCGACCGGGACGATCTCGGCGTCGAAGACGCCGTCGGCCTGCGCCTTGGCGGCCCGCTGGTGGGAGGCGGCGGCGATCTCGTCCTGCACCTCGCGGGCGATGCCCAGGCGGGTGTTGTGCTTCTCGGTGGACTCGCCCATCGGGATGTTCTCGTAGGCGTCGGTCAGGCCGTCGTAGGCCATCGCGTCGAGCATCTCGATCGCGCCGTACTTGAAGCCCTCGCGGGACTTCGGCAGCAGGTGCGGGGCGTTGGTCATCGACTCCTGGCCGCCGGCCACGATGACGTCGAACTCGCCGGCGCGGATCAGCTGGTCGGCCAGCGCGATGGCGTCCAGGCCGGAGAGGCAGACCTTGTTGATGGCCAGCGCCGGGACGTTCATCGGGATGCCGGCCTTGACGGCGGCCTGGCGGGCGGGAATCTGGCCGGCGCCTGCCTGCAGCACCTGGCCCATGATCACGTACTGGACCTGCTCACCCGTGATCCCGGCCCGCTCCAGCGCGCCCTTGATCGCGAAGCCGCCGAGCTCGGCGCCGGAGAAGCCCTTGAGGGAACCGAGCAGGCGCCCCATCGGGGTCCGCGCACCGGCAACGATCACAGAGGTGGTGTTGGTCATGGGACGGGCCCCTTCGCACGTCGTGGCCAGGTGAGGATGCGCTCAATGTACTGACCTGTTTTCCGCCCGTCACCGGAGCGACGGTGTGATCGAGCGCACTGGCACCATCCAGTCAACACCGTGTCAACGCACTCCGGGTGAACCCTGCGCCGTGTGAGCAGGCTCGCACGTCCGGCACTGGCGCCCCTGAAGGGCCGTACGCTGCACTGGGTGCCACCTTCTTCCCTACCGGCCCCGGAGGTCGCCGTGCTGACCCGTATCGACCACATCGGCATCGCCTGCCGCGACCTCGACAAGACGGTCGAGTTCTACCGCGCCACCTACGGCTTCGAGGTGTTCCACAGCGAGGTCAACGAGGAGCAGGGCGTCCGCGAGGCCATGCTCCGGATCAACGGGACGGACGACGGCGGCGCCTCGTACCTCCAGCTGCTGGAGCCCACCCGGCCGGACTCCACCGTGGCCAAGTGGCTGGAGAAGAACGGCGAGGGCGTGCACCACATCGCCTTCGGCACCGCCGACGTGGACGGCGACGCCGAGGCCATCCGGGGCAAGGGCGTCCGGGTCCTGTACGACCAGCCGCGGATCGGCTCGATGGGCTCGCGAATCACCTTCCTGCACCCCAAGGACTGCGGCGGCGTGCTGACCGAGCTGGTCACCTCGGCCGAGCCGGGTGCCCAGGAAGGGCACTGAGACCCCCGGCGGCGCCGCCCGGAACCCCTGGTGGCGCCGCCTCAAACCCCCGGCGGCGCCGCCCGCGCGGGGCGGCAGCACGGCGCCGGACCCTAGCGACCCGTCAGTAACCTGGTCCGACAGCCGGAAAACCCCCACGCGGCCATTCCCCCGCAGCGCGCTCCCACTACAATGCCCAGGTGCGCGAAGACTCCGGGGCACGGAGGCGACGGGCACGGCCGATGACAGGCCTGTCCGCCCTCCGGTGGTCGGCCCGTCGCAGGGGAGTCCAGTACGCGGGCACGGCTGAACAGTCGCAAGACGGATCTGTCACCATTCTCCACAGGCAAGAGTTCGCCCAGGAGTCCACCCGGACGGGGGAACGCGGTACACCCGCGCTCCCGCACCGAGGATTCCGACGATCGCGGCGGACGACCCCGGCTTGGCGGGGGTTCGTCCGGTGACCGCGGATGCAAGGACCAGTCGGACCGGCGCCCCGGACACGGGAGCCCGGAACCGGGCGGGTCGAGGACGCGACCAGGAGATGGATGGGACCGCGGAGTGCGGGGCAACGACCGCTACGAGGTTGACGATCACCTCTCCCAGTTCGAGGCCGAGATGGGTCGGACTCGGAAGGAGCGGGACAAAGCAGTCGAGCATGCCGAGGACCTCGCCTACCAGGTGGAGGTGCTCCGGGCCAAGCTGCACGAATCCCGTCGCATGCTCGCCCAGCCGCGCGCCTTCGACGCCGTCTCCGGCCAGGCCGAGCAGATGCTCCGCACCGCCGAGATGCAGGCCCAGCAGCTGCGCGCCGACGCCGAGCGCCAGCTGCGCGACTCCCAGGCCGCGACCCAGCGGATCATGGCCGAGGCCGCCGAGCGCACCGCCCGACTGGAGGCCGAGCTCACCGCCCGCCGCCGCCAGCTGGAGGACGAGCTCGCCGAGCTGCGCCGCTCCGCCGAGCAGCACCTGAACGGCTGGGCCGAGCAGACCCGGACCGGCTCCGAGCAGGAGGCCCAGCGCCTGCTCCAGGAGGCCCGCGCCGAGTCCGAGCGGATGGTCGCCGCCGCCCGTGCCGAGGCAGCCGCGCTCTCCGACCAGGCCCGCGCCCAGACCGCCGCCGATGTGGACGCCGCCCGCGGCGAGGCCCAGGCCGCCGCCGAGGCCGCCCTGCAGCGGGCCCAGAGCGACGCCGAGCGCCTGCTGCGCGCCGCCTCCGAGCAGGCCCAGCAGGCCGGTGCCCAGGCCGCCGCCGACGTGGACGCCGCCCGCGGCCAGGCCCAGCAGGAGCTGGCCGCCGCCCATGTTGCCGCCGAGCAGCAGCTGGCCGTCGCCCACGCCGAGATCGGCCGGCTCAAGGAGCAGGCCACCGCCGAGCAGGCCCGCGCCGAGCAGCAGCTCGCCGCCGCGAAGGCCGAGATAGAGCGGCTGCGCGCCGAGGCGATCGCCGAGGCCGAGCGCACCCGCCGGGAGGCCGCCGAGCTGCGCGCCCAGGCCGAGCAGGCCGCCGAGCAGCTCCAGGCCGACGCCGAGGCCGCCGCCGAGCGCAAGGTCGCCGACGGCGAGGCCGCCAACGAGCAGCGCTCGCAGACCGCCCGGGCCGAGGTGGCCCGGATGGTCGCCCAGGCCACCACCGAGGCCTCCACGATCCGGGCCGAGGCCGAGGCCGTCCGGTCCGAGGCCGCCACCAAGCAGGCCGAGGCGGACGCCGCCAAGGCCGCCGCCGCCGAGGAGGGCGAGCGGCTGCGGGCCACCGCCGAGTCGGTCGCCGCCCAGCTGAAGGCCGAGGCCGAGGCCGCGATCGCCGAGCTGCGCGCCCGGGCCGAACGGGACGTCGCCGAACTGCGGGCGCAGGCCGAGGCCGACGCCCAGCGGCTGCGCGGCGAGGCCGAGGAGGCGGGCCGGGCGGCCGGTGCCAAGGACGCCACCGTCCACCTCGCCAAGGCCGCCAAGACCGCCGAGGAGGTGCTCGGCCAGGCCAACCAGGACGCCGAGGTCACCCGCGGCGAGGCCGCCGCCGAGGCCGAGCGGATCCGTGCCGAGGCCCGTGCCGAGGTGCAGCGGCTGCGCGAGCAGGCCCAGGCCGCCGTCGAGCAGGCCCAGAACGCCGCCCTGGACGACGCCGCCGCGATCCGTGAGCGGATCGAGCAGATGCAGGACGAGGCGGCCCGGCTGCGGGCCGAGGCCGAGGAGCTGCGCGCCCAGGCCGCCGCCGAGGCCGACCGCGCCCGCAGCGAGGCCCGCCGCCAGGCGGTGCTGCAGATCGAGGAGTCGGCGAAGAGCGCCGAGGAGCTGCTCACCAGGGCCAAGGCCGACGCGGACGAGCTGCGCGCCGGCGCCGCCGGGGAGATCGAGCGGCTGCGCGAGCAGGCCCAGGAGCAGGCCGCCGAGACCCAGGGGCGGGCCGAGCAGACCTTGACCCGGGCCCGTGCCGAGGCCGAGAAGATCACCGCGGCCGCCGAGCAGCAGGGCCAGGACGCCCTGGCCGCCGCCAAGGCCGCGGCCGCCGAGAACCGGGTCGCCGCCGAGCGCGAGACCGCCGAACTCCGGCGCGACGCCGCCGAGTTCGACCAGCGGGTGCGCACCGAGGCGAGCGCCGCCGCGGAGGCACTGACCGCCGACGCCCAGGCCGAGGCGAACGCCGTCCGGGGCGCCGCGGTCGCCGACGCCGAGCGGGTGCGCAGCGAGGCCGACACCGAGGCCGCCCGTGCCCGGGCCGAGGCCGAGGCCGCCGCCGAAGCGCTGCGCGAGGAGAGCCTGCGCGAGCACGAGGCCGCCTCCACCGGGCTGCGGCGCGAGCGCGACGAGACCGCCGAGCAGCTGTCCGCCGCCCGCTCCGTCCGCGAGCAGGCCGAGCAGGCCGCCGCCGAGCTGACCGAGCGCACCGCCCAGGAGACCGCCGAGGTCCGCGCCGCGGCCGAGCAGCACGTCGCCGAGATCCGCGGGGCCGCCGACCAGTACGCGGCCCAGCAGCGCGAGAGCGCCGACCGCGAGACGGCCGAGCTGCGCTCCCTGACGCGACAGCAGACCACCGAGCAGCGTGAGAGCGCCGAGGCCTACGCCGACCGCGTCCGCACCGAGGCCGAGCAGCACGCCGGCGAGCTCGCCGAGCGCACCGCCGCCGAGACGACCGGGCAGCGCGAGGCCGCCGACCGGTACGCCGCCGAGCAGCGCGAGGGCGCCGACCAGTACGCGGCCGCCCAGCGCGCCGAGGCCGAGCAGCGCCGGGCCGAGGCGGCCCAGGACGCCAAGGCCACCCGCGAGAAGGCCGCCGCCGAACTGGCGCTGGCCAACGAACAGGCCGAGACGGTCCGGGCCGAGGCGGGCCGCGAGCTGTCCGAGGCCCGCGCCACCGCCGACGGCATCCGCGCCGAGGCCACCGCCGTCCTGGAGCAGGCCGCGGCCGACGGCGAGGACGTGGTCGCCGCCGCCCGGGCCGAGGGCGCCGAGCTGGTCGCCGCCGCCGAGGACGAGGCCGCCGAGGTCCGCCAGTCGGTGGCCGGCCTGCACGAGGCCGCCGCCGAGCAGATCGCCGCGCTGCGCGCCACCGCCGAGCAGGAGGCCGCCGAGACCCGCGACCGGGCCGAGCAGGACGCGGCCGAGACCCGCGCCCTCGCCGACCGGGAGACCACCGAGCAGCGCACGGCCGCCGAGGAGTACGCGACCGAGCAGCACGAGGCGGCCGACGGGTACGCCGCCGAGGTCCGCGCGCTCGCCGACCGGGAGACCGCCGACCAGCGCGACCTGGCCGAGCGCGAGACCGCCGAGCAGCGCGAGCTGGCCGACCGGGAGACCGCCGACCTGCGCGCCCGCACCGAGGCCGAGACCACCGCCCTGCGCGAGCAGACCGAGCTGGAGCTCGCCGCCGAGCGCGAGGCCGCCGAGGCCGACCTGGGCCGCCGCCGCGCCGAGGCCCAGGCCTACGACGAGCAGCTGCGCGCCGACGCCGAGGCCGAGCTGCGCGCCGCCCAGGAGACCGCCGAACAGCTGCGCGCGGACGCCGACGCGCAGGCCGCCCGGACGGTGGCCGACGCCGAGGCCCAGGGCGCCCGTACGGTCGCCGACGCCGAGGAGCTGGCCGCCGGGCTGCGCGCGGAGGCCGAGGAGTACGCCCTCGCCACCCGCGCCCTGGCCGACGAGTACGACAGCGCCGCCCACGCCCGCGCCGACGCCTACGACGCGGAGACCCGGGAGGCCGCCGAGCAGTTCGACAAGGCCACTCGCGACCACGCCAAGTCCGTCCTGGAGAAGGCCTTCGCGGACGCCGAGGCGCTCGGCGAGGACGCCCAGACCACCGCGCTGGCCACCACCGCCGCCGCCGAGGAGCAGGCGGACGCGATGGTCGCCGCCGCCCGCAAGGAGGCGGACCGCCTGGTCGCGGCCGGCGAGGCGGCCCGTCAGGCCGAGGTCGAGAAGGGCCGCTCCGACGCCGACGCGCTGCTCGCCGAGGCCCGCCGGGACGCCACCGCCATCCGCGAGCGCGCGGAGGAACTGCGCGAGCGCACCGACGCCGAGGTCGAGGCGCTGCACGAGCGTGCCCGCAAGGAGAACGCGGCGGCCATGAAGTCGGCCGGCGAGCGGGTGGACGCCCTGGTGACGGCCGCCCAGGAACAGCTGACCGAGGCCGAGGAGCAGGCGGTGGCCACCGTCGCCGAGGCCGAGGAGCGCGCCGCCGCCCTGGTCGCGGCCGCCGAGGAGCGGGCCGGCGAGCTGACCTCGGAGGCCTCCGCGGAGGCCAGCAAGGTCCGGCTCTCCGCCGTCCGCAAGGCCGAGGGCCTGCTCAAGGAGGCGGAGACCAAGCTCGCCAACTCCACCGACCGCGCCGAGGCGCTGATCGAGAAGGCCGAGGCCAAGCTGCAGTCGGCCGAGACCGAGGCCGAGGAGCAGCTGGAGGGCGCCGCCGCCGAGGCGGAGAAGCGACTGCGGGACGCCGACCGCACCGCCGACGAGCAGATCGAGCTGGCGAAGACGGAGGCCGAGCGGCTGGTCGCCGAGGCGAAGGCGGAGGCCAAGCGGGTCACCGACGAGGGCCGGCGCGAGCTGGACGAGTTGGTGCGCCGCCGCAAGGACATCAACACCGAGATCTCCAGGGTCCAGGACGTCCTGTCCGCGCTGGAGGCCTTCGAGGCACCGTCACCGGTCGCCCAGGCCAACGGGGGAAGCAACAACAAGAAGGACGGGGGTGCCAAGGCCGGTGCCGGAGTTGGCTCCCCCCGGTCGGGTGGCAATCGCTCCAAGAACGCACCACCCGATTGAGCGGACATTGGCGGTCATTGTCCGTGAGAGAACGGCATTTCGCCGTCGACACTCCGGTACCGTGTCAGGATTCCCTCAACCACCTCAGCGGTTTGACGACAGGAAGCCCAGAGTCCCATGAGCGACAGTCACTCCCCTCACGGCTTCGACCTGGTGCGCCGTGGGTACGAGCGCGCCCAGGTCGACGAGCGGATCACCAAGCTGGTGGCCGACCGTGACAGTGCCTTGACCCGGATCAGCGCGCTGGAGAAGCGCATCGAGGAGCTCCACCTGGAGACCCAGACCGCCCAGGCGGCGGTCGCCGATGCGGAGCCGTCCTACGCCGGCCTCGGCGCCCGGGTCGAGAAGATCCTGCGGCTCGCCGAGGAGGAGGCCAAGGACCTGCGCGACGAGGCGCACCGCGCCTCCGAGCAGCACCGCGAGCTGGCCGAGGCCGCCGCCCAGCAGGTCCGCACCGAGGCCGAGAACTACGCCAAGGACCGCAAGGCCAAGGCGGAGGACGAGGGTCTGCGGATCGTCGACAAGGCCAAGAGCGACTCCGCCCAGCTGCGCGCCGAGGCCAACAAGGACGCCCAGAACAAGCGCGAGGAGGCGGACGCCCTCTTCGAGGAGACCCGCACCAAGGCCGCTCAGGCCGCGCTGGAGTTCGAGACCAACCTCGCCAAGCGCCGTGAGCAGTCCGAGCGCGACCTGGCCGCCCGTCAGGCCAAGGCCGAGAAGCGCCTGGCCGAGATCGAGCACCGGGCCGAGCAGCTGCGCCTGGAGGCCGAGAAGCTGCGCACCGACGCCGAGCGCCGGGCCCGTCAGACCGTCGAGACGGCCCAGCGCCAGTCCGAGGACATCGTGGCGGACGCCAACGCCAAGGCGGACCGCATCCGCAGCGAGTCCGAGCGCGAGCTGGCGGCGCTGACCAACCGTCGCGACAGCATCAACGCCCAGCTGACCAACGTCCGCGAGATGCTGGCGACGCTGACCGGCGCGGCCGTGGCCGCCGCCTCGCTGCCGAACGACGACACCATGGGCGTGCCCGCCCAGCAGTCGCGCTGACGACCGGCGACACCCCGTGCGAGCCAAAGGGCGCGCCGATGCCGAAAGCGACGAGCGACTAGCGAGCGAAGCGAGCGCCGGAGCGAGGAACGTCGGCATCGGGTACGAGCGCCCGGCGGCGAGCACGGACTAGCACGGACTAGCACAGCCCAGCACAGCCGGCAGGCCCTCACCCGTGCGGGTGAGGGCCTGCCGGCTTTCCCGCCGTCACTACCTCGGGTAGGCCCCGTCGGGCCGCTGGTGCCCGCTGCTGAGCTGGTTGCCCTCGTCGTCCGAGACGGTGCCGAACCAGGAGGTGCACCAGACCGACACCGAGTCGGGCCAGTACTGCACCTCGAACGGGTGCCCGGGCCCGTAGTCGCCGTACGAGGTGACGATGAAGGTCTCCCCCGGGCGCAGCCAGTAGTCCTCGCCGAGCGGCTCCAGGGTGAGTTCGACCAGCCCCTCGCCGCGGTTGGTCACCGGCATCCGGCCGGTCACCTCCAGTGCGGAGAAGTCCCAGCCCGCCGCGTCAGGGGTCATCCGGCGGCCACCCGGGCGAGCAGCCGGCGGACGGCGGCGTCGAACGCCCCGGGGGCCTCCAGGGCGCTCAGATGACCCACCCCGGGGACGACGGTCAGCTCCGCGTCCGGGCGGGCCTGCAGCATCTGTTCGGCCTCGTCCGGGGCCACCAAGGCGTCCTGGGCGCCCGCGACGACCGAGAGCGGCACCCGCAGCCCTGCCAGGACCTCCAGGGAGTCCGGGCGGGCCGCCATGGCCCGCTGGGCCCAGGCGACGGAGGCCGGCGGCGCGGCGGCGACCATCGCCTGGACCCGCTCCACCAGGTGCTGCGAGTCGGGCCCGAGCTGCCCGGCCGCCACGTTCTCCTCCAGCAGCAGCTGGACGCTGTTCCGGGCGGTGACGGCGGCGGCGATCCGCTCCCGGTTGGCCCGGGCGGCGTCGGTGTCGGCGGTGGCACGGGTGTTGGCCAGCAGCAGCCCGGCCAGCCGGTCCGGGTGTCGGCGGGCGAAGGCCAGCGCCACGTAGCCGCCCATGGAGAGCCCGCCGACCACCGCGCGGTCGATCCCGGCCGCGTCCAGCAGCAGCGCGAGGTCGTCGGCGACCGGGTCCAGCGAGGGTTCGTCGGAGCCCAGTTCGGTGCCGCCGAAACCCCGCTGGTCGGGGGCGAGCACCCGGACCTCGTCCCCGGTCAGGCCGGGCAGCGCGTCCAGCTGGGTGGACCACATCGAGGCGTTCAACGGAAAGGCGTGCAGCAGCACGAGAGGGGTTCCGGTTCCGCTCTCACGGACCGACACTGCGGAGGGGAGCTGACTCACGCGCCCACCTCGTTGATTCGCTCGCTTCGCTGGCTCATGCGCCCACCGTATTCCGGTGCGCCCTGCGGGCCCACTCTGCGCGCCCCACTCAACGGGCCACAGCATCCGCTTTGTCCTAGCCTGACAAGGAGTAAGGGAGCGCGAATGATCGAGTTGCACGACCTGACGAAGCATTACGGCAAGACGCTCGCGGTGGACCGGCTCAGCTTCCAGGTCCCCCAGGGGGTGGTCACCGGCTTCCTCGGCCCCAACGGCGCCGGCAAGTCCACCACCATGCGCATGATCCTCGACCTCGACCGCCCGACCGGCGGCCGGGTCACCATCGACGGCAGGCACTACGGGCAGCTCAGCGAGCCGCTCAAGTACATCGGCGCGCTGCTGGAGGCCAAGGCCGTCCACCCCGGCCGCACCGCCCGCGACCACCTGCTCTGGCTCGCCCAGAGCAACCGGATCCCCGCGCGCCGGGTGGACGAGGTGCTCGCCCTGGTCGGCCTCACCCCGGTCGCCCGCAAGCGGGCCCGCGGCTTCTCGCTCGGCATGGGCCAGCGCCTGGGCATCGCCTCCGCCCTGCTCGGCGACCCGGAGATCGTCATGTTCGACGAGCCGGTCAACGGCCTGGACCCGGAGGGCATCCTCTGGATCCGCAACCTGATGAAGCGCCTGGCCGGCGAGGGCCGCACGGTCTTCGTCTCCTCCCACCTGATGAGCGAGATGGCCGTCACCGCCGACCACCTGGTGGTCATCGGCAAGGGCCGGCTGCTCGCCGACCTGCCGATGCCGGAGTTCATCCGGCGCAACTCCCGCTCCGCCGTCCGGATGCGCAGCCCGCAGCCCGAGCGCCTGCTCGACGTGCTCGCCGCGGCCGGCCTGCGGCACGAGCCGGGCCCGGACGGCTCCTACGAGGTGATCGACGGCGACATCGCGAACCTCGGCGAACTGGTCGCGGCGCACGGCGTGGTGCTGCACGAGCTCAGCCCGCAGCAGGCCTCGCTGGAGGAGGCGTTCATGCAGATGACGGCGGACGCGGTGGAGTACCACGCGGGCGACGGCCCGGGCCGGGACGCGGCCGGCGCGCCCGGCCCCTGGGGCGCCGGGTGGAAGGCGGACGGCAAGCGGCCGGCCGCCGCGGTGCGGCAGGAGGAGAACTGAGATGACGTCCTTCCCGGCGATCCTGCGCTCCGAGTGGACGAAGATCCGCAGCGTCCGCTCCACCGTCTGGACCCTCGCGCTGACCTTCGTGGTCACCGTGGGCATCGGCGCGCTGCTCTCCCTGCTCACCAACAGCAACTTCACCGAGTTCCGGCGCCACGAGCAGGCCACCTTCGACGCCACCGGGACGGCCTTCTCCGGCATCATGCTCGGCGAGCTGGCCATCATCGTCTTCGGCGTACTGGCGATCGGCAACGAGTACAGCAGCGGCATGATCCGGGCCACCCTGGCCGCCGTCCCGCAGCGCGGCACCCTGCTCACCGGCAAGGCGACGGTGCTCGGCGCGCTGGCCCTGACGGTCTCGCTGGTGACCGCCTTCGTCACCTTCTTCGTCGGCCAGTCGCTGCTCGGCACGCACTCCACCACTCTCGGCGAGCCGCACGTGCTGCGCGCGGTGTTCGGCGCCGCGCTGTACCTGACGATGCTCTGCCTGTTCTCGGCCGGCATCACCGCCATGCTGCACAACCAGACGCTCGCCCTCGGCGTGCTGGTGCCGTTCTTCTTCCTGCTCTCGCCGATCCTCTCGGCGGTACCGAAGGTCAAGACCCTGGCCCACTACTTCCCGGACTACGCGGGCTCGCGGATGCTGCTGGTGTACGAGCAGAACGGCCAGCCGTACGGGCCGTGGGCGGGCTTCGTGATCTGCCTGGCCTGGACCGCCGCGGCCCTGGTCGGCGGCGCGCTGGTGCTCAAGAACCGCGACGCGTGAGGGAGTTCGGCCCCCCGGGGGCGGTCAGTAGCGCGGAGCGCCGCGGCCTCGCAGGACGTTGGCGGCCCGGCGCTCACGCGCCCCCCAGCACGCCCGGTGCCAGTGCCGCCGGTCGTCCACCCCGGCGCCGTGCACCGGCCAGGCCACCACGTGGCCCACCCCGGACGGGATCTCCTGGTCGCAGCCCGGGCAGCGGTAGTGCCGGCCCGCGGTGCCGGCGACCGTCTGGACCACCCAGTCCTCGCCCTGGTAGTCCTCGGTACGGCGCAGCGATCCGCCGCGCGGGGCGGTCGGTTCGGCGCTCTCGCGGGGGGCGGCGATCTTGATCCGGTTGCGGCGGGGCACGGCGGACTGCCTCTCTTCCGGGGGCTCGAAGTCGTTCCAGCCTATGGCCTGCCCCGTGGACCCGGCAGGGGCCCGAGAAACGGGTCCGGTGGTGCCCGACCCCTTTGAACGGCCTCTATCACGGGTTCGGCCGGCGGTCCGGCGTTTTTGCCGAGATCCACCCGACCACCGGCGAAATTCAGGGTTCCGCGTGCCATTGGCACATGACATCGGATACCCACGAAGGGAACAGGCGGGGCTCGCAGACCCTGCGTGCACCCGAGGAGGCCCCCGATGACCAAGACCAGCCCCCGCGCCGAGACCCGTCGGCCCGTCGGCGTCCGGCCGCCCGCCCCGGGCCCGGTGCTGACCACCGTGCCGCCACCGACCGCCGTCGCGGGCGAACCGCTGACCGCCGCGCAGCTCACCGGCGCGCTGCCGCCGGACACCGCCCCGGTCCGGGTCGGCGCGTTCCTGCTGTCCGCGCAGTTCCCCGGGCAGACCCACGGCGAGGCGCTGGAGCGCACCGTCCGGGCCGCCGTCGAGGCCGAACACGCGGGCCTGGACAGCGTCTGGCTGGCCGAGCACCACTTCGTCCCGTACGGGGTCTGCCCGAACGCCGCGACACTGGCCGCGCTGCTGCTCGGCCGCACCCGCCGGATCGGCGTCGGCACCGCCGTCAGCGTGCTCTCCACCAGCCACCCGGTGGCGCTCGGCGAGCAGGCCGCGCTGCTCCACCTCACCTCCGGCGGACGCTTCACGCTCGGGGTCGGCCGCGGCGGGCCGTGGATCGACCTGGACGTCTTCGGCAGCGGCGTGGACGCCTACGAGAACGGCTTCCCGGAGCGGCTGGACCTGCTGCTGCGCTGGCTGCGCGGCTCCCGGGTGGGCGCGGACGGCCCGCAGTTCTCCTTCCCCGAGGTGCCGGTGGTGCCGCAGGCCACCGAGTCGCTGCGGCGCCCCGGCCTGGGCAGCTGGCTCGGTCTGGACGAGCCCTCCCGCCCGGTGCGCTTCCCGCGCCAGCGCCAGGACATCGACGGGCCCGGCGAGGAACTCACCACCGCCGGACGGCCGGTGGCCGGCCCGCCCGTGGTGGTCGCCTGCACCTCGCCCAACGGCGTCCGGCTGGCCGCCGAGCGCGGCCTGCCGATGCTGCTCGGCATGCACTCCGGCGACGACGACAAGCTGCGGATGCTGGAGCTCTACCGCGCCGCCTGGCTGGCCGCCGGGCGCGGCGAGGAGCAGCTGCGCCGGATCAGCCGCCAGCACGTCGCGGCCGGGGTGGCCCAGGTGGACGACCGCGCCTCGCAGGCCCGGGCCACCCTGCTGAACGCGATGCCGGGCTGGTTCGAGTACGGGCTGGGCGCGCACCGCACCGTGGACGGCCGCGAGCGGAAGATGCGCGACCCGCACCAGTACACCGAACTCCTCTGCGACCTGCACGCGGTGGGCACCCCGAAGCAGTGCGCCGACCGGCTGCTGGCCACCGCCGAGCGCACCGGCGTCCGGCGGTTCGCCCTGCTCGCGGAGGGCAGCGGCGACCGCGAGGCGACCCTGCACAACATCGCCCGGCTCGGCTCCGAGGTGCTGCCGCAGCTCGCCTGAGACCGGGCCTGGCCGCCGCCCCTCCCCCCGCACCGGGGGACGGGGGCGGCCGGCACCGCCGGGCTCAGCAGTCCCGCAGCTCCTCGGACTGGTTGAGCAGCTGCTCCCGGACGGAGGTGAAGCGGTCGTAGCGCGCCTCGTTGGCCTCCGACGGCAGGAACACCGCCACCCGGTGACAGTTCTGGAACGCCAGCCGCACCCCGAAGTGGCGCTGCAGGGCGCCCCGGATGGCATCGCTGGCCAGGGCGCGCAGCAGCTGGCCGCGGGCCTGCTCGCTGGGCGGCGGTACCTGGTTGTCGGCGAAGTCGGTGCCGTCGACCTTCGCCTGGGCGACCAGCGAGCTGATCAGGTCCCAGGCGTACGGCAGCGAGACGCGGACGCAGTCGACGAATTCCCGCTCGTCGACCTCGCCCCGCTCAGCCTTCTCCAGCAGGGCCGGTGAGACGTCGAGCGACATGGATTCTCCTCTCACGGTCCACCCGCGCGGCGCCCGGGTGGTCATGCGTAGTCCAAGCTCACAGTGAGGGTGGGCGAAATCGCAGGTGATGTCCGGAACACCGTGGGACGGGCGTTTCCGGCACCGTTTGCGAAGGCGGAGGCGCCACGGGACGTGACGTCCCGGACACCGACCGCGTCAGAACAGCGTGGCAGTCAACGGCGGAGCAGGCTGGTCGTTCCTGGGGATTGCTCCACAAATACGCGGTGGTGCACCAGAATGGCCAGATCCTGTCGGATCGTTCATCTGAAGTCTCCATCCCCGTTGACACAAGCCCGCAGCCGTGCCGTCACACACCGTAGCGGCCTGATGGCGTGGGCGCCAGAGCGCGACGGACGGTGGCGGGACCGCCGAACCTCCATGTTCGCGGGGTTCGCGGTTTCTTCACCCGGTCGTCGCGGAATCGCATCAACTGGCCCCGGTGGGCTAGCGTGGTCGACCGTGCGTCTCGTAATTGCCCGCTGCTCAGTCGACTATGCCGGTCGGCTCTCCGCCCATCTGCCCTCCGCCACCAGGCTCATCCTGGTCAAGGCCGACGGCAGCGTCAGCATCCACGCCGACGACCGCGCCTACAAGCCGCTCAACTGGATGTCCCCGCCGTGCGCCCTCAAGGAGGCCGACGGGGTCTGGACGGTGGTGAACAAGGCCGGCGAGAAGCTCATCATCACGCTGGAGGAGGTGCTGCACGACTCCTCCCACGAGCTCGGGGTGGACCCGGGCCTGATCAAGGACGGCGTCGAGGCGCACCTCCAGGAGCTGCTCGCGGACCGGATGGAGGTGCTCGGCACCGGCTGGTCGCTGATCCGCCGCGAGTACCCGACCGCGATCGGCCCGGTCGACATCCTCTGCCGCGACGCCGACGGCGCCACGGTGGCCGTCGAGATCAAGCGCCGCGGCGAGATCGACGGCGTCGAACAGCTCACCCGCTACCTCGAACTCCTCAACCGGGACCCGCTGTTGGCCCCGGTCAAGGGCGTCTTCGCCGCGCAGGAGATCAAGCCCCAGGCCCGCGTCCTGGCCACTGACCGGGGCATCGGCTGCGTGGTGCTGGACTACGACGAGCTGCGCGGCATCGACGACGACAAGCTCAAGCTGTTCTGATCGCTCAGCCCGTCGAGGTCGACGACGACGGGCTGGAGGTACTGGTCCCGGTGGCCGACCCGGACGGGGTCTGACCAGGGGCCGACGAGGACGGGGTCACCGTCGGCTTCGGTGGCGGCGAGGTGTTGGTGCCGCCACCGGGCTGAGTACCGCCACCGCCGGTCCCCCCACCGGTGCCGCCGCCGGCCGAACCGCCCGGCGGCTGCCCCGGCTGCTGCACCGGCGGCTGCGGCTGCCCCGGTGCGGGCTGCTGCGGCTGCGGCTGCTGCGGGGCACCCGACCCGGTGGCCCCCGGTGAGGAGCTCGGCTTCCTGGTCGGCGAGGCGCTCGGCGAGTGCGACGCGCTGCCGCTGGCCGAGGGCTCCGGGCTGGTGGCCGTCGCCGCCGGGCTGCCCGGCTCGGCGGCGCCCGTACCGGCCGTCCCCGGGCCGCTGCTGGCGGACGGCAGCGGCATCGGCGCGTTACCGGTGTCGCCGACGTCGTCCAGGCGCCCGTGCGGGTCGTTCCCCTTGTGCTCGTCGGGCCCGGTGATGCTCATCGCCACCGCCGTGCCGAGCACCCCGAAGGTGAGCACGGCCGCGGAGGCCACCACCACCCGGCGCCGCTTCCCGGCCCGGGCCTTCAGGCCGGCCGGCACCCGGGCGGCGATCTTGCGGATCACCGGCCCGCGGCCCGGTGCCGCCGCGACCGCGGCGGCGGGCAGCTGCCGGCCGTCGGCACGCAGCAGGTCGAGCATCCGGCGCGCCGCGGCGACCCCGCGCTGCTCCCCGGCGGAGGCCCGCAGGGTGAGCGCGGTCTCCAGCTCGGCGATCGCCCGGGACGGCTGCTGGACGCAGATCGCGTACACGCCCAGCTCGTGGTGGAACCAGGCCTGGTCAACCGTCGCACCGGTGCCCCGGGCCGCCTCCAGGCCCAGCTGCAGCACCCGCTCCCAGGCGCCCCAGCGCAGCGCCAGCGCCAGCGCGGGCGCCGCCGCCCGGGCCAGCCGGACCACCGCCTCGTGCCGGCCGGAGTTCCGGTCGGCCAGCAGCACGCCGATGACCACCTCGGCCTCGGCGGCGATCTGCTCCAGCGAGACCGAGCTGTGCCCGACCCACCAGGCGAAGTGCTGGGCGGCGCCGTCCACGCAGCCGCGGGCCGGCCAGTGCGGGGCGAGCAGGTCCAGCGCCCCGGCGGTGAGCCGGTGGTGCCCGCCGATGGACACCGCCAGCCCGGCGTCGGCGAGTTCGGCCAGCGCGCTCTCGCCCTGGCCGACGTCGATCAGCGCGGGCAGGTGCGGCGCGGTGGGGCACTCGCCACCGAGCGCCACGGCGAGCCGCAGCACGGCCTGCGCGGGCTCGCTCAGGCCCTCGGCGAGCCGGACGGCGGGCGAGGCGGTCTCGGCGACCGAGGGCAGCGGGACGGTGCGGCGCAGCGCGTTCTCGCGCACCGCCGGGTCGGGGTCGTGGACGGGCTCGTCGACCGCGCCGAAGACGTCCAGCCGGTCGTCCTCGGCGGCGACCAGCGCGTCCACCGAGACGTCCCGCTGGCGCAGCAGCGCGGCGGCCTGCACGAAGCGCAGCGGCAGGCCCTCGGACTCGAACCAGAGGTCGACCGCCCAGGCCTTCTCGGCCACGTCCAGGGGCCGTCCGGCGAGCCGGGCGGCGAGGGCGAGGCAGGCGGAGCGGGAGAGCCCGGCGACGGCGTGGTCCCGCATGCGGGAGTCGCCCGGCAGCAGCGGGCTGTCGGGGGCGACCGAGATCAGGAAGGCGCAGCCGGGGGCGGCGGCGAGCAGCTCCTCCAGCTCGGCGCCGGTCGGCTCGGCCTCGTCGATCACGACGACGGCGCGGATCCCGGCGAGGTGGGCGGCCAGTTGGCCGGGGTCGGGCCGGTGGCCGGGGGCGTGATGGGTGGCCGCGAAGAGGTCCTGGAGCAGGTCGGCGGCGGTGCGGCGGTGTCCGCACAGCTGGACGACGCCGCCGGGAGCGAGGTCGGCCGCGGCCTCGGCGACGGCCGACAGCAGGGTGCTGCGGCCCGAGCCGGCCTGGCCGACCAGGCGTATCGAGCGGCCCTCGGCGAGCAGGCCGAGCAGTTCGGCGATGTCGGCCTCGCGGTCGAGCAGCGGCAGGTCGGTGGGCCCGGCGCCGAGGGCGAGCGGGCCGACGGCGCGGCCGACGCCGCCGACCGGGCCGCGGGCGGGCTCGCTGCGTTCGATCCGGCGCGGGCGGGGGCGCCACTCCTCCGGGCAGGGCCTGGCCTCGGAGCCGTCCGGGGCTCCGACGCCGACCAGCAGGCCGCCGGAGACCAGCTCTCCGCCGCGGGTGCGGACGGCCTCCTGCCGGAACTCCCCGGTTGGCTGTGCCACGTTCTGCTCCGCATCGTGCTCGGCCGCCGGCGCCCCGCGCCGGGCGGCACACGTTTCGGTCGCGGCCGCGGGCTGGCCCCGGGCGGCCGTCTTCTGACGGGCAGACTCTCGCACATCCGGGCCCGCCCGCGCAGTGCGGGCGGGTGCGGGGCGGATGTGACGGCTAGAGGACGTGCGCCTCGGCGACGCCGCCGTCGACGGCCAGGATGCGGTGCAGCTTGGTCGCCACCAGGAGCCGCTGGAGCTGTGCGGGGACGGAGCGCAGCACGAGCCGGCGGCCGATCCGGCCGGCCCGCCGGTGGGTGCCCATGATCACGCCGAGGCCGGTGGCGTCCCAGAACTCCAGTCGGCCGAGGTCGAGCACGAGGTCGCCGAGGCCGCCGTCCACGGCCTGGTGCAGCCGGGCCCGCGCGTCGGCGGCGGTGCGCACGTCGAGGCGGCCTTCGATGGCCAGCGCCGTGTGGTCGCCGGTGATGCGCATGCTCTCCTCCTTCGCCTGGGTGGCCTGGTCGGGTTGGCCCGCCCCGGCCGCGACGGGCTCGGCAGCGAGATGGCCGCTGAATCGGGGTGGGACTTCCCGGGCGGAACGCCGGTGACGGCTCGACTCGCACCCGGCCCCGGTCGGAATGCCGGGTTCCCTCATCTGACGGTGGAGCAACGCCGCAGGTTGCTGGTTTCCGCTCTGATCTGAAGCAACTTCACTCGTCCGAGGGAATATACGCAGGAACTCTCCACACCTACGCTCGATTACCGCCCAAATCACCCGTCTGCAGCACCGGGCGTGAGGAAACTCACCCCCCGGCACAGCGGGCCGTACGATGCTCCGATCGCACGGCCCGCCAGGTCGTTCAGCCTTGTCGGCTCACTTGCCTTCGTACGGGTAGAAGCCGCGGCCGCTCTTGCGGCCGAGGTCGCCGGCGGTGACCATGCGGGCCATGATCTCCGGGGCGGCGAACTTCTCGTCCTGGGTCTCGGTGTAGATGTTGCGGGCGGCGTGCAGCAGGATGTCCACGCCGGTCAGGTCGGCGGTCTGCAGCGGGCCCATCGCGTGGCCGAAGCCGAGCCGGCAGGCGGTGTCGATGTCCTCGGCGGTGGCCACGCCCGACTCGTACAGCTTGGCGGCCTCGACGACCAGCGCGGTGATCAGGCGGGTGGTGATGAAGCCGGCCACGTCGCGGTTGACCACCACGACCTCCTTGCCGACGCCCTCGGCGTAGGCACGGGCGACGGCCAGCGTCTCGTCGCTGGTCTTGTAGCCGCGGACCAGCTCGACCAGCTTCATCATCGGGACCGGCGAGAAGAAGTGCACCCCGACGACCGACTCCGGGCGCTCGGTGGCGGCGGCGATCCGGGTGATCGGGATGGCGGAGGTGTTGGAGGCCAGAACGGCGCCGTCCTTGGCGAGCTTGTCCAGCTCGCGGAAGACGGCCTCCTTGACGTCCAGCTGCTCGAACACGGCCTCGACCACGATGTCGGCCTCGGCGACGGCGCCCAGGTCGGTGGTGGTGGTGATCCGGCCCAGCGCGGCCTCGGCGTCCTCGGCGCTCAGCTTGCCCTTGGCGACGAACTTCTCGTACGAGGCACGGATGCCGGCGAGACCGCGCTGCAGCGCCTCCTCGGTGACGTCCCGCAGCACCACCGGGTGGCCGGCCTGCGCGGACACCTGGGCGATGCCGGCGCCCATCAGGCCGGCACCGATCACGGCGATCTGCTTGCTGGACGCATTGCTCATGGCTGGGTCTCCCGATGCCGTCGCCGCCCCGCGGGCGGGCCCTGAAGGCGGCTCAGGGCAGGGGTCGCCGCCCGAGAGAGCCGCATCGCTCAATTCCGGGACTCTAGTGCCCGAACCGTCCGCGCAGTAGCAATCGGGAGTGTGATCTGCAACCGACCTGGTCAGTCGCTCAGGACGTCGGTCGGACGGTTCAGACGGTTCAGACGGTTCAGACGGTTCAGATGGTCAGACCGAGATCCTGGGCCAGGATCGCCGCCTGCACCCGGCTGCGCAGCCGCAGCTTCGCCAGGATCCGGCTGACGTGGGTCTTGGTGGTCGCCTCCGCCATCTCCAGCCGGCTCGCGATCTCCCCGTTGGACAGCCCCGACCCGATGCAGGCCAGCACCTCCCGCTCACGTGCGGTCAGCCCGGCCACCGCCGCCCTCGCCTCGGGCCCGACCTGCCGCTCCGGGCGGGCGAAGACGCCGATCAGCCGCCTGGTCACCGAGGGCGCCAGCATGCCGTCCCCGCGGGCCACCGTGCGAATGCCCTCGATCAGGGTGTCCGCCTCCAGGTCCTTGAGCAGGAACCCGGCCGCGCCGGCCCGCAGCGCGCCGTAGACGTACTCGTCCAGGTCGAAGGTGGTCAGCACGAGCACCTGGGCGGCCCCGGCGGCGACCACCTGCCGGGTCGCCGAGACGCCGTCCAGCCGGGGCATCTGCACGTCCATCAGCACCACGTCCGGCCGCAGCTCCAGCGCCAGCCGGACGGCCTCCTCGCCGTCGGCGGCCTGCCCGACCACCTCGAACCCGGGCTCGGCCCGCAGGATCATCACCAGCGCGGCCCGTACCGCCGCCTGGTCCTCGGCCACCAGCACCCGGATCGTCATGCCCGTCCC
The DNA here is from genome assembly GCF_043201815.1 of Kitasatospora sp. NPDC048296. Classification (NCBI taxonomy): domain Bacteria; kingdom Bacillati; phylum Actinomycetota; class Actinomycetes; order Kitasatosporales; family Streptomycetaceae; genus Kitasatospora; species Kitasatospora sp. NPDC048296. The sequence continues at coordinate 20,800 of NZ_JBICZB010000032.1, read as the reverse complement.
TCGCTCTCCCGGCCGCGCGGCAGCACCGCGCGCACGCTCCACCCACCGTCCCTCGGCCCGGCCTCGAAGCTGCCGCCGAGCAGCCCGGCCCGCTCCGCCATGCCCACCAGTCCCGCCCGGGCGCCGGGCAGTTCGCGGCCCGGCCCGCCCCGGTACGGGCTGTCGACGGCGATCCGCAGCTCCTCGGGCCCGAACTCCAGCCGCAGGGTGACCAGCCCGGGCCCGGCGTGCTTGAGCACATTGGTCAGCGACTCCTGGACGATCCGGTACGCGGCCAGCCCGACCGGCACCGGGACCTCGCCGCGCTCGCCGTCCTCGGTCAGCTCGAACTCCAGCCCCACGTCCTGCCCGGCCGCCCGGGCCTTCGCCAGCAGGGCGTCCACCGCGGCCAGGTCGGGCGCCGCGTAGGACTCGTCGGCCTCTCCCCCGCCACTGTCCCGGAGCAGTCCGATCATGCGACGCATTTCGGCCAATCCTTGGACGCTGTTCTCCCGGATCACGGCCAGCACCTCCACCAGCGGGTCGTCCTCGGCCAGTTGTCGCCGCCTGGCCACCGACTGCGCGCCAGTGGCGTGGATCGCGATCGCCGACAGGTGGTTGGCCACCACGTCGTGCAACTCCCGTGCCATCCTCGCCCGTTCGGCGCCAACCGCCTCGCGCCGGTCCATCTCCGAGAGCAGCGCGGTCTGTTCGGCCCGCAGCCGCTCGGTCTCCGCCTCCCGCCGGTGCTTGCGCACCACGTCGCCGGTCCACACCGGCGCCAGGAAGAGCAGCGAGCTGACCACCACGATCAGCAGCCCGGCCGAGGTACCCCCGTAGTACAGCGCGAGACCGGAGAGCACCAGCACGGTGGACCCGTTGGTCAGGTGCAGCACCTTCGACATCCGCCGGGTGCCGTAGACCACCGCCGCGTACAACAGATCGGTGTACATGATCAGCGTCGCCAGCAGACTGCCGGTGAGCAGGCACAACGCGCAGGCCAGCCCACCCACCGTCACCGCGAGCACCGGCCGGGTCCGTCGGACCAGCTCCAGCCCGGCCATCACCACCAACGTCAGCAGCACCGACCAGAGCGGATTGCGCTCCGGCCGGTCGTACACCCTGAAGACGATCAGCAGCACGCCGCCGAGCAGTCCGGCCAGGGCGATCAGCCGGTCCAGCCGGCGCGGGGGGACGGACGGTACGAGCACACCCCCATCTCACCATCCCCGGCCCCCGCACCGGCTCCCGTCCACGGAGGAGGCCGCTACATCGAAAGATGCAGCCCCGGACGGCACCGCGCGACGACGACACCACCGCGCCCGCGCACGAGGCTGGAGACACCGCCGACACGACCGGGAGCAGAACGTGATCGTCACCCTCATCGTCGCGGCCGAGATCTCCTGGTGGATCGTGCTCGGCCTCGCGCTCTCCGCCCGCTACCTGCTGCGCCGGCACCGCACCAGCACCGCGCTGCTGATCGGCCTGCCGGTGGTGGACCTCGCCCTGTACGCGCTCACCGTGCTCAACCTGCGCGGCGGCGCCGAGGCGAGCTGGATGCACGCCCTCGCCGCGAGCTACGCCGGCTTCTCGGTCGGCTACGGCCCCTCGCTGGTCCGCTGGGCCGACCGGCACTTCCTGCACCGCTTCGCCGGCGGCCCCAAGCCGCTGCCCTCGCCGAAGTACGGCCCGGAACGGACCAGGTACGAGTGGCAGCTGGCCGGCCGCACCGTCGTGTCCGCCGTGATCACCCTGGGTCTGATCACCCTGCTCGTCCCGCTCTCCGCGGGCTCCGCCCACTTCGGCACCTTCGGCCAGTGGTACTGGAAGCTGGGCATCGCGGCAGTCGTGAACGTGATCGTGGCCGGCTGCTTCTCGATCTGGCCCAAGGAGCCGCCGGCCGGCGTGCGGGTCGAGAACGGCCGGGTCGTGGTGGAGCAGGCCCCGGCCGAGCGGGTCTAGGGCCTAGCGGTTCTCCCCCGGCACCCAGAGCACGTCGCCGCGCTCCTTGTTGGCCACCCGGGCCAGGATGAACAGCAGGTCGGAGAGCCGGTTGAGGTACTTCGCGGTCAGCGGGTTGACCGAGTCCCCGTACTCCGCGATCGCCGCCCAGGTGGAGCGCTCGGCCCGCCGCACCACCGTGCAGGCCAGATGCAGGTAGGCCGCGCCGGGCGTGCCGCCGGGCAGGATGAAGCTGCGCAGCTTCTCCACCTGGGCCAGGTAGTGGTCGCAGTCCCCCTCCAGCCGGTCGATGTAGGACTGCAGCACCCGCAGCGGCGGGTACTTCGGGTCCTCGACCACGGGGGTGGACAGGTCGGCGCCGACGTCGAACAGGTCGTTCTGGACCCGGGTGAGCACGGCCACCACGTCCTCGGCCAGCGAACCGGCCGCCACCGCCACCCCGATCGCCGCGTTCGCCTCGTTGGCGTCGGCGTACGCCATCAGCCGCGGGTCGGTCTTGGTGGTCCGGCTCATGTCGCCGAGCGCGGTGGTGCCGTCGTCCCCGGTACGGGTGTAGATGCGCGTCAGATTGACCATGCGGCCACCCTAGCCCGACAGGTTAGGCGACGTTAACCCTCTGGCCGGGCGGGGCGGCCTCCAGCCAGGCCAGGAAGCCGGTGAGCGCGTCCTCGCTCATCGCCAGCTCCAGCGGCGCCCCGTTGTGCAGGCAGCGCAGTACCACCGAGCCGGAGAGCAGCGCCAGCTCCTCCTGGCCCTCCGGGTAGCGCCGGCCGAGCACCTCGATCTCCCGGCGCGGCAGCACCTTGCGCGGGCGCGGCGCGTACGAGAAGACCCGGAACCATTCGATCGAATCGCCGCTGTACCGGCCGATACCAAAAACCCACCCCTTGCCGTCGGTCGGGGGGACCGGGGCTGAGGTGGGTTTGCCGTTCTCGTCGAGGTCGGGCTGCGTCGAGGCGTCGGCGGGCATTTTGAGCCGGTAGCTGCAGTCGAACGTGCCGCCGACCCGCTGGATCAGGCGGCGGCGCACGGCGAAGGCCATCAGGCCGATCACTCCCAGCGCCACGACCGCCGCACACACCACAAGCGCGAGGACCATGCTCACCTACCTCCTCGCTACCCGCGTTCCCCGTTACGGTCGTATGAAGCGACCGCGCTGACCTACCAACTACGACGACAGTCCCGGGGTCACGCTCGCGCGTCCCCGGGACCGTCGGTCGACCCCGCTAAGCCGGGGTCCGGCACACTCAGGCGTGGACCGTGAGGCCGCGCGCCGCGAACAGACGGACCTCGGCGCGCCGCTCGGCGTGCTCGTCCAGGTCCGACTTGGCCTTCTCCAGTGCGCGCTCGGCACGCGCGACGTCGATCTCGTCCGCCAGCTCAGCGATCTCCGCGAGCAGAGACAGCTTGTTGTCGGCGAAGGAGATGAAGCCGCCGTGCACAGCGGCGATCACGGTCCCGCCGTCCACCGTGCGGATGGTGACCGGGCCGGTCTCCAGCACGCTCAGCACCGGGGTGTGGCCCGGCATGATGCCGGTGTCACCGGAGGCCGTACGGGCGACGACGATGGTGGCCGCACCGGACCACACCTTGCGGTCGGCTGCGACCAGCTCGACGTGCAGCTCAGCCAACGTGGGCTCCTAGGCTCATGCAACGCCCGATTACTCGGGAGTTTCGGTAAGAATAACGGCCCCGCGCCCCCGGCATGAAACCGGCGGCACGGATTTGACCGGAATCACAGCCGATGCGACGTGAGGGGTGGACCCCAGGCTCGGGGGCCACCCCTCACGGTCACTCAGCTGCTACCGGCCGCGATTACTTCTTCGCCAGCTCGGCGGCGTTCTTCTCGAGGTCCTCGATGCCACCGCACATGAAGAAGGCCTGCTCCGGGACGGAGTCGTACTTGCCGTCCGCGATCGCGTTGAAGGCCTCGATGGTCTCCGACAGCGGCACGGTCGAGCCCTCGACACCGGTGAACTGCTTCGCCACGTAGGTGTTCTGCGAGAGGAAGCGCTCGATGCGACGCGCACGGTGCACCGTGATCTTGTCCTCTTCGGACAGCTCGTCGATGCCGAGGATCGCGATGATGTCCTGGAGGTCCTTGTACTTCTGCAGGATCCCCTTGGTACGCAGAGCCGTGTCGTAGTGGTTCTGCGCGATGTACCGCGGGTCGAGGATGCGGGACGTGGAGTCCAGCGGGTCGACGGCCGGGTAGATGCCCTTCTCCGAGATCGGGCGCGACAGAACGGTGGTCGCGTCCAGGTGGGCGAAGGTGGTGGCCGGGGCCGGGTCGGTCAGGTCGTCCGCGGGGACGTAGATCGCCTGCATCGAGGTGATCGAGTGACCGCGGGTCGAGGTGATGCGCTCCTGCAGGAGGCCCATCTCGTCGGCCAGGTTCGGCTGGTAGCCCACCGCGGAGGGCATGCGGCCGAGCAGGGTCGACACCTCGGAACCGGCCTGGGTGAACCGGAAGATGTTGTCGATGAAGAGGAGCACGTCCTGCTTCTCGACGTCACGGAAGTACTCCGCCATGGTCAGCGCGGACAGCGCGACGCGCAGACGGGTGCCCGGCGGCTCGTCCATCTGGCCGAAGACCAGCGCGGTCTTGTCCAGAACGCCCGAGTCGACCATCTCGTCGATGAGGTCGTTGCCCTCACGGGTGCGCTCGCCGACACCGGCGAACACCGACACACCACCGAAGTTCTCGGCGACGCGGTAGATCATCTCCTGGATCAGAACGGTCTTGCCGACACCGGCGCCACCGAACAGACCGATCTTGCCACCCGTGACGTACGGGGTGAGCAGGTCGATGACCTTGATGCCGGTCTCGAACATCTCGGTCTTGGACTCGAGGTCCTTGAACTCGGGGGCCTTGCGGTGGATCGGCCAGCGAACCTCGACCTGGGAGTCGAACTCCGCCTGGTCGACGTTCAGCACGTCACCGAGGGCGTTGAAGACCTTGCCCTTGGTGATCTGGCCGACCGGCACCGAGATGGCCGAGCCGGTGTCGGTGACCTGCGCGCCGCGGACCAGGCCGTCGGTCGGCTGCATCGAGATGCCGCGGACCATGCCGTCGCCGAGGTGCTGGGCGACCTCGAGGGTCAGGGTCTTCTTGCCGGTGCCGTCGGGGTTGTCCACCTCGACGTGCAGGGCGTTGTACATGTCCGGAATCGCGTCGACGGGGAACTCCACGTCGACGACCGGGCCGATGACCCGCGCGACGCGGCCCGTCGCCGTGGTCGGCTCAACAGTGGTGGTCATACTCATTCGCTCCCGCGGCTCGCGTCAGCGAGCGCGTTGGCGCCACCGACGATCTCGCTGATTTCCTGGGTGATCTCGGCCTGGCGGGCCGAGTTGGCAAGCCGCGTGAGCGACTTGATGAGCTCGCCGGCGTTGTCCGTCGCGCTCTTCATCGCGCGGCGGCGGGCGGCGTGCTCGGAAGCGGCCGACTGCAGCAGCGCGTTGTAGATCCGGCTCTCGACGTACCGCGGCAGGAGCGCGTCCAGGACGCCCTCCGCCGACGGCTCGAAGTCGTACAGCGGGAAGATCTCCGACTTGGCCGGCGACTGGTCGCTGAGCTGGGCCTCGTCCAGCTTCAGCGGCAGCAGCCGCGCCTCCACCGCGTTCTGCGTCAGCATGGACACGAACTCGGTCGAGATCAGGTGGAGCTCGTCCACACCGCCGGTCTCGGCCTTGAAGGCCTCGATCAGGTCGGCCGCCACGGTCTTCGCGTCACCGTAGGTCGGCTTGTCCGAGAATCCCGTCCACGAGTCCGCGATGGTCTGACCGCGGAACGTGTAGTACGAGACACCCTTACGGCCGATGATGTACGTCACCACGTCCTTGCCCTCGCCGCGCAGGCGCTCGGTGAGCACCTGCGCCGCCTTGATGGCGTTGGTCGAGTAACCGCCCGCCAGGCCGCGGTCCGCCGTGATCAGCAGGACGGCGGCGCGCTTGGCGTCCGGGTTCTCGGTGGTGAGCGGGTGCTTGGCGTTGGACCGGGTGGCCACCGCCGTCACCGCCCGGGTGAGCTCATCGGCGTACGGAGTGGAGGCGGCCACCGCGCGCTGCGCCTTGACGATGCGCGACGCGGAGATCATCTCCATCGCCTTGGTGATCTTCTTCGTCGCGGTGACAGAGCGGATCCGGCGCTTGTAGACCCGAAGCTGTGCTCCCATGGGTCGTTACGTCCTTTCCCTCGTTACCGGACTCAGGCCTGCTCGGAGAGCAGCTTGCCGTCAGCGGTCTGGTAACCCTGCTTGAAGGCCTCGATCGCGGTGGTCAGCGCGTCGACGGTACCGTCGGCGAGCAGGCCGGTCTCGACGATGCCGGCGAGCAGGTCCTTGTGCTGCAGGCGCACGTGGTCCAGGAACTCGCGCTCGAAGCGGCGGATCTCGGCGACCGGGACGTCGTCCAGCTTGCCGGTGGTGCCGGCCCAGATGGAGACGACCTGCTCCTCGACCGGGAACGGCTGGTACTGACCCTGCTTCAGCAGCTCGACCATGCGCGCACCGCGCTCCAGCTGGGCCTTGGAGGCCGCGTCCAGGTCGGAACCGAAGGCGGCGAAGGCCTCCAGCTCGCGGTACTGGGCGAGGTCCAGACGCAGACGGCCGGCGACCGAGCGCATGGCCTTGATCTGGGCGGAGCCACCGACGCGGGAGACCGAGATACCGACGTTCACGGCCGGGCGGATGCCGGCGTTGAACAGGTCGGACTCCAGGAAGCACTGGCCGTCGGTGATGGAGATGACGTTGGTCGGGATGTACGCCGAGACGTCGTTGGCCTTGGTCTCGATGATCGGCAGACCGGTCATCGAGCCGCCGCCCAGGGCGTCGTTCAGCTTGGCGCAGCGCTCCAGCAGGCGGGAGTGCAGGTAGAAGACGTCACCCGGGTAGGCCTCGCGGCCCGGCGGGCGGCGCAGCAGCAGGGAGACGGAGCGGTAGGCCTCGGCCTGCTTCGACAGGTCGTCGAAGATGATCAGGACGTGCTTGCCGTCGTACATCCACTCCTGGCCGATGGCCGAACCGGTGTACGGGGCGAGGTACTTGAAGCCGGCCGGGTCGGAGGCGGGAGCGGCCACGATGGTGGTGTACTCCAGCGCGCCGGCCTCCTCCAGGGCGCCGCGGACGGACGCGATGGTTGAGCCCTTCTGGCCCACGGCGACGTAGATGCAGCGGACCTGCTTCTCCGGGTCGCCCGAGCGCCAGTTGTCGCGCTGGTTGATGATCGTGTCGACGGCCACCGCGGTCTTGCCGGTCTGGCGGTCACCGATGATCAGCTGGCGCTGGCCGCGGCCGATCGGGGTCATCGCGTCGATGGCCTTGATGCCGGTCTGCAGCGGCTGCTTGACCGACTTGCGGGCCATGACGCCGGGGGCCTGCAGCTCCAGGGCGCGGCGGCCGCTGGCCGCGATCTCGCCCAGGCCGTCGATCGGGTTGCCCAGCGGGTCCACGACGCGGCCGAGGTAGCCGTCGCCGACAGGGACCGAGAGGACCTCGCCCGTGCGGCGCACGGTCTGGCCCTCTTCGATGCCGCCGAACTCACCCAGGACGACGACACCGATCTCGCGGGTGTCGAGGTTCAGCGCGAGGCCGAGCGTGCCGTCTTCGAACTTCAGCAGCTCGTTCGCCATGACCGAGGGCAGGCCCTCGACATGCGCGATGCCGTCCGCCGCATCAGTGACCGTGCCGACCTCTTCCACAGAGGCGGCGTCCGGCTGGTACGACTGGACAAAGTCGGCCAGCGCGTCCCGGATCTCCTCCGGACGGATCGTAAGCTCCGCCATCAGGCTTCCCTGCTCTCCTAGTTTGCGATCCTCGGCCCGCCATTGAGGGCCGCAAGTACTCGACTCTCGGCCGGGTCGTATGAACCGGCCGTACGATTTGCCGGCTCCTTGGGGAACCGGTTTCCCGACCGAGGGTCGGATGTGCTGCTTGGGTGCTCAGCCTTCGAGCGACTGGCGAGCGCCTTCGAGGCGGCTCGACACGGTGCCGTCGACGATCTCGTCGCCGATCTGCACCCGGACACCGCCGACGATCTCGGGGTCGATGTCGATGTTCAGGTGGATCTGACGGCCGTACATCCGGCCCAGAGCACCGGACAGGCGCTCCTTCTGGGTGTCCGACATCGGCACCGCGCTGGTGACCAGGGCCACCACGCGGCCGCGGCGCGCGGCAGCGACCTTCGAGTAGGACTCGAGGCCCTGCTCCAGGCTACGGCCACGCGGCATGTTGACGAGGGCGGTGACCAGCCGGACGGTGCTGGCGTTGGCGCGGCCGCCGAGCAGCTTCTTGATCAGCTCGGCCTTGGCGACGGCGCCGGCCTTCGGCTCGGTCAGCGCGGCGCGCAGCTCGTGCGAGCCGCTCACCACCCGGCCGAAGCGGAACAGCTCGTCCTCGACGTCGTCCAGGACGCCGACCTTGTCCGCGGCGATGACCTCGGCGTACGCGGCGAGCTCCTCGGTCGCGTCCACCAGGTCACGCGAGCCCGACCAGCGGGAGCGGACCAGACCGGAGACCAGGTCGACGGCCTCGCCGGAGACCTGACCGGTCAGCAGCGAGGTGACCAGCTGAGCCTTGTCCTGGCCCGACCGGGACGGGTCGGTCAGGACGCGGCGCAGCGAGACCTCGCGGTCCAGTACGGCCGTGACGGCGGTGAGCTCCTCGGCGAGCTTGGCCGCGTCCACCGAGGTGGAGTCGGTCAGGCTCTCCAGGTTCTGCCGACCGGCGGCAAGAGCCTCGCGGCTGGCGCCGATCACTTGGCCGCACCCTGAGCAACGGCGGCCTTGGCCTCCAGCTCGTCCAGGAAGCGGTCGATCACGCCGCTCTGCCGGGCGTTGTCCTCAAGGGACTCGCCGACGATGCGGGAAGCCAGCTGGGTGGCCAGCGAACCCACGTCCTGGCGCAGGGCGGCAGTCGCCTGCTTCTTGTCGGCCTCGATCTGGGCGTGACCGGCGGCGACGATGGCCTCGCGCTGACGCTGGCCCTCCTCGCGCATCTCGGCGAGCTGGGCAGCGCCCTGCTCGCGAGCCTGCTCGACGATGCGAGCAGCCTCGTGACGGGCCTCGGCCAGCTCGGCGCGGTACTGCTCAAGCACGGCCTGGGCCTCCGCCTGAGCGGTCTCGGCGCGCTCCATGCCGCCCTCGATCGCGTCCCGACGCTCCGCCAGCACCTTCTCGATGGTGGGGAGGAGCTTCATGCCGAGGAAGCCGAAGACGATGAAGAAGCAGAGCAGGCCGATGATGACCTCGGGCCACGCGGGGATGAGGGGGTTCATCTCCTCCCCCTCTGCCGCGATGAACGCGAGCGACATATCTGGACCTTTCGTCGGAAGCGACTAGCGCAGGGTCACTTGGTGCCGAAGACGAACGGCATAACGATGCCGACGAGCGCGAGCGCCTCGGTCACGGCCAGACCGATGAACATGTTGGTGCGGACCAGACCGGCGGCCTCGGGCTGACGGGCCATGGCCTGGACGCTGTTACCGAAGATGATGCCCAGGCCGATGCCGGGGCCGATGGCCGCAAGACCGTAACCGAGGGAGGCGATGGAACCGGAGACCTCAGCGAGGTTCTGCATCTCAATCTGTCCTTATGCGTGGTGGGACCGGTGGTGGTTGGCCACCGGGAGTCTTGGTCGGGAGTTGCCCGCGCGGGCCGGCGCTGACGGTGCGGCGCCGGTTCGACGTCAGTGCGCTTCTTCGAGCGCTCCGCCGATGTACGTGCTGGCGAGAAGAACGAAGATGTACGCCTGAAGGAACTGGATCAGCAGCTCGAAGGCGGTCAGGGCCAGCGTCACGGTGAACGAGGCGCCGGCGTACAGCGCGCCGATGCTCGGAGTGAGCAGGTACCAGGAGGCGACCGAGAACATCACGATCAGCAGGTGACCGGCGAACATGTTCGCGAAGAGTCGCACCGCGAGAGTGAAGGGCCGCAGGAAGATGTTCGAGACGAACTCGATCGGCACCAGGATGAACATGACCCAGCCGGGCACACCCGACGGCCAGCACAGGTTCTTCAGACCACCGACGAAGCCGTGGGTCTTGAAGGTCAGGCCCATGTAGGTGACCCAGATGACGGCGGTCAGTGCGGCCGGGAATCCGATGGCGGCGGCAGCCGGGAACTGGGCGAACGGGATGATCGACATCACGTTCAGAACCCAGATGAAGAAGAACAGTGACACCATCATCGGGACGTACTTCTGTCCCCGCTTGCCGATGGAGTCGAGCACGATGCTGCGCTTGACGAACTCGTAGCCGATCTCGGCGACCAGCTGCAGCTTGCCCGGCACGAGCTTCGGCTTGGCGAAAGCAGCCCAGAAGAAACCGATCACCAGCAGTGCGACGATCATCGACAGCAGCATCGGCTTGTTGAACTCGACGCTGCCGATCGTGAAGATCGGCTTGAACTGGAACTCGTTCAGGCCGGGCGCCGGGAAGCCGCAGCCGGAGAACAGGTGGCAGTTGGCCTCAGAGGCAAGCTGCGTGAGCCTGTCAGCACTCACCACGGACTCCTTCGTCGTGACACATAGTTACGGCAACCTCGGTGTGTCGGCGCGGCCCTCGGCCACGGTGCGGCACTTTGACTGGATTCTTGTCTCGCGAGCCGGTGGGGGCGGGGCCGGCGCCGAAGCGCGGCCTCCGCGCGGCCGGCGGTGTGGAGACGGGTGGGGTCTGGAGCGCCATCCGTCCGATCAGCGGAACGATCCAGTCGCATGCCACACCCCGTGGCTGCCCCGGACGATAGCAGTCCGCCGCCAGGGCACCGGACACCGCCCCCTCCCCGGAGGGGGGAGGCAGCAGCGTCACGGTTGACGCTCCGCGGATTTCCCCTTGCCGGAGGAGGAGTCGGTCTCCACGTAGAAGATCTTGGCCTTCATCCCGATGCGAACCACCGCGACCGTCCAGACCAGCGTGCATCCCAGCACGGTGAGTCCGAAGACCTTGGTGTCGAAGGCGGTCGTCCCCTTGAAGACCGCCAGCACGATCCCCACCAGCAGGATCTGCCCCATGTAGACCGACATGGCCACCGGCATCAGCAGCTGGGGATTTCCCCTGCTCAGGCGATCAACGGCGGCTTGGCCGACACTGAAGAAGGCGATCACCAGCAGGACTGCGAACAGCGCGCCGTACAACCCCTTGACTCCTACGACCGCAGTCGAGATCGCCATAGCGGCGATTCCGGCGCACGCAGTAGGGATTGCGGCGCCGCGGATGATCCGGGCGTCATGGGACGGCATGTCGTCAACTCCGGCGGCATGTCGGGTCAAAGGGCGTGGAACAGCTCAAGGGCGTGGAACAAGGTGAATACCTGACAAGCACTCACATCAAGGACCGGGAGGCCGACCTACACGGCAAGTCCTCGTTGCTCGAGAGGTTACTCGAGCATGCCCCGGGGCTCCTCGTGAACGATATCACAAGCTATTTGATGTGGTCTTTACCCTGCCGGTGTGCTTCTCGCCACACCGGTGGCCCAACAGTGTCACCCGTACGAGCGAAGCGCTTGCGCCACATGGATCGGGGCCGGGCGCGTGATCGCGCCCGGCCCCGACGGTGAAAGCCCTCAGACCGCCCAGGTCGGCCTCTCGGTGATGGTCAGAACAGCCACGGAACAGGTCCAGCCCGGGCCCGAGGAGGTGAGCAGGACGTTGTCACCCGGGACGAGTTCCCCGGTGCGCACCAGGTGCTCCAGGGTCACCACCACGTCGGAGGCGCCCATGTGCCCCATGGCCTTGCCGAAGTCCCAGGCCGAGTGGTCCATCGTCAGTCCCAGCGGCTGCATCATCGCCTGCTCGATCATGCGGCCGTCGAGGTTGATCGAAATGACCTTCTTGATGTCCGACGCGTTCAGGTCGGCATCCACCAGACAACGGAAGATCAGGTTCAGGTCGAAGACGGTGAGCTTTTCCAGCACCTCCGCCAGCGTCATCGTCTTCTCGTTGAAGGACGTCGCGCGGCTGCTCACGTCGTACGGGTTTCCGTCGGTGTTCTGCGGGGCCAGCAGCGAATCCTCACCGCGGTGCCACTGCTCGAGCTCGGAAAGCGTTCCGGAATTCACCGAGCGCACCTCGGCGAACCCGTACTCGCCGCTGACGACCATCGAGGAGGCGCCGTCGGCGAGGATGTACGCCGGGCCGAAGCCCGTCCAGCGGTCCAGCAGCGGCGTGGTCCAGTTCTCGCCCGTGGTGAGCAGCACGCTCTTCGCCCCGGCGGCACCGGTGACCTGGCCGACCGCGACCTCCAGACCGGCCAGCATGCCGTTGCAGCCCTGGCGCAGGTCCAGGCTGGGGATGCCGCTCACACCCAGCTCGCGCAGCAGGTAGCCGGGCGGGTAGGAGCCCTCGGGGCCCTGGAAGAACACGCCACTGTGGATGTGCGACTCGATCGAGCCAGTGTCGTACTTCGACCGCTCCACCGCGCTCCTGGCGGCGCTCACAGCCATTTCCAGGGCCGGCACGTCGCCCGCGGCGTGCGTCCCGGTCAGGCCGTTCCCCGCCTGGATCTCAGCGTTGTAAACGCCGTCGGCCACGGCCTGCTCGGCACTGACCCACTCCGGCAGGTGAACACCGACCGACTCGATGTAGACGCCTGAAACGCGCATTTCTTCCCTCATTTCTGATACGAACTGCTGATCGCCGCCGGCAACCGCTGCCGTGGCAGGTACGAACGGGTCAGCCCCCGAGAATCTCGTCCCTCAGGAACTGCGCCAGCGCGACCGGCGAAGCGTGGTCGAACACCACCGTGGCCCGCAGCCGCAGGCTCGTGGCGACGTTCAGACGGTTGCGCACCTCCACCGCCGACAGGGAGTCGAAGCCGAGTTCCTTCAGTCCCCGGTCCGGCTGGACCGTGTCGGTCGACGCGTGGCCCAGCACCGCCGCCACCGTCGTCCGGACCAGGTCCAGCAGGAAGGCCTCCTGCTCGGTCCGCGCCATGCCGGCCAGCCGCCGCCGCACCGTGTCCGGGGCCGGCGCCGCACCGTCGACGACCCTGCGGGTGGTCACCCGCACCAGGCCTCGGAACAGCGGTGCCAGCTCCCGCGACCGGGCCGCCGCCCGCAACGCCGCGAAGTCCAGCCGGGCCGCCACCACGGTGGGCGCCCCGTCCCGCAGCGCCGCATCGAACAGGTGCACGCCCTCGTCGGACGCCAGCGGCGCCACGCCCACCCGGGCCAGCCGACCCAGGTCGGCCGCTTCCAGGTGTCCGGTCATCCCGCTGCGCTCGGCCCACAGGCCCCAGGCAACCGCCACCGCGGCCCCGCCCTGGGCGCGCCGGTGCTCGGCCAGGGCCTCCAGGAACGCGTTTGCGGCCGCGTAGCCGCCCTGGCCCGCCGTGCCGAGCGTGCCCGACAGTGAGGAGAACAGGACGAACGCCGACAGGTCGAGGCCGGCGGTGAGCTCGTGCAGGTTCCAGGCCGCGTCGGCCTTCGGGACCATCACCGCGTCGAGCCGGTCCGGCGTCAGCGCGGAGAGCACCGCGTCGTCCATCACGCCCGCGGCGTGCACCACGGCCCTCAGCGGGTGCTCCGCCGGGATCCCGGCCAGCACGGCGGCCAGCGCGGCACGGTCCGAGGTGTCGCAGGCGGCGAGCGTGACGGTCGCACCGAGCCCGGTCAGCTCGGCCCGCAGGTCAGCGGCACCGGGCGCCTCGGCGCCACGCCGGCTGACCAGCAGCAGGTACCGCACCCCGTGCGCGGTGACCAGGTGCCGCGCCACCAGGGCGCCGAGGGTCCCGGTGCCGCCCGTGATCAGCACCGTCCCCTCCCGGTCCAGCGGAGCGCCGGCCGGCGCCGTGGCCGCCTCGGCCCGGGTCAGCCGCGGCACCAACACGGCACCCCGGCGCAACGCCGCCTGCTCCTCGGCCCCGGCCAGGACACCGGGCAGGGCCTTCCAGGAGGCGCGGTCGCCGTCCACGTCGACCAGGCCGAACTGGCCCGGGTTCTCCGACTGGGCGGAGCGGATCAGGCCCCAGACCGGCGCGGCGGCCAGGTCCGGCGAGGCCGGAGCGGTGCCGTCGCCCGCGGCCGCCGCCGCGTCCCGGGTGAGGAAGACCAGCCGGGAGCCGGCGAGGCGGTCGTCGGCGAGCCACGAGTGCGCCGTCGACAGCGCCTCCGCGGTCAGCGCGCGCGCGGCCGCGGCCGCCGACTGTCCGCCGCCCGCCTGGGCGGCGGACACCGTGCCGGCCAGGACCACGTCCGGCACCGGGCGGCCGTTGTCGAGCGCCTTGCCGAGCGATGCGAGGTCCGGGTAGGCCTCGATGTACGTCCCCGCTGCCATCAGGGCCGCCCTGACTTGCAGGACGTCCTCACCCAGCAGCGCCAGCCGCAGCCCGCCCGCCGGGGCGCCGGCCCCGTCCCCGGCCTCCGTCCACTCCAGCCGGAACAGCGACTGCCGCGCGCCGTCCGGGGCCGCGAAGGTGTGCCCCGGGGGCAGCTCGCGGACGGTCAGCGCCTCGACGGTGGCCACGGGCTCGTTGTCGTGGTCGGCGAGGACGAGGGTGTAGGTGCCGGGCTCGGTCGTGGGCGCCAGGTGGGCGCGCAGCGTCGTGGCGCCCACGGCGTGGAGGGTGACGGAGTGCCAGGCGAAGGGCAGCGGCCTGGCCTCGGGGGTGCGGACGAAGACGGTGTGCAGTGCCGCGTCGAGGAGGGCGGGGTGGAGACCGAACCCGGCGGCCTGGTCGTGCAGGGGCTCGGGCAGGGCGATCTCGGCGTAGACGTCCTCCCCCTGGCGCCAGGCGGCCCGCAGTCCCTGGAAGGCAGGGCCGTAGCCGTAGCCCGCCCGTTCCAGCACGGAGTAGAGGTCGGAGACCTCCACCGGGGTGGCGCCGCTGGGCGGCCAGACCGCCGAGGCCGCGGCCGCTGCGGGCGGGGCGTCGGCGCCCAGGGTTGCGGTGGCGTGCGTGGTCCAGGCCTGACCGTCGACGTCCGTGTCCGGCCGGGAATGGATGGTCAGGGCCCGCCGGGCGGTCTCGTCCGGGCCGTTCACGGCGATCTGGAGGCGGACGGCCCCGTGTGCGGGCAGGACGAGGGGGGCGTGGAGCGTGAGCTCCTCGACCAGCTCGTAGCCGACCTGCTCCCCCGCCTGGAGCGCCAGTTCGACGAAGGCGGTGCCGGGGAGGATGACGGTGCCGTTGACGGCGTGGTCGGCCAGCCACGGGTGGGTGGCGAGGGACAGCCGGCCGGTGAGCAGCAGGCTGTCCGTACCCGGCAGCTCGATGACCGCGCCGAGCAGCGGGTGGACGGTGCTCGTCAGACCCGCCGAACTCACATCCGCAGCGACGCCGGCCACGGGGGTCGGGTCCAGCCAGTAGCGCTCCCGCTGGAAGGCGTAGCCGGGCAGCGTGACCCTCTCACCGCCCCTGAGCAGGGCGGTGAGGTCGGTGGTGTGGCCGTGGGTGCGGAGGGTCGCCAGCGAGGTGAGGAAGCGGAGGAGGCCGCCTTCCTCGCGGCGCAGGGTGCCGGTGCTCAGGACGGTCTCCGCGGCCCCGACCGCCTCGGCGGTCTGCTCGATGCCGTAGGTGAGGACGGGGTGGGGGCTGACCTCGACGAAGGTGGTGTGGCCGAGCTCGATCAGCGACTGCACGGTCTCCTCGAAGCGGACCGTCTCCCGCAGGTTCCGGTACCAGTAGGCGGCGTCGAGGGCGCTGGTGTCGGTCTCCAGCGTGGTGACGGTGGAGTGGAACGCGATGTCACCCTCACCCGGCTGGACGGGGGCGAGGAGGGTGGCGAGTTCGGTCTCCAGCTCCTCGACCTGGGAGGAGTGGGAGGCGTAGTCGACGGGGATGCGGCGGGCGCGGATCTCGGCGGCCTCGTAGTGCGCCTGGAGGGCGTCCAGGGCGGCGGTCTCGCCGGAGACGACGATGGAGGCGGGACCGTTGACGGCCGCGATGGCGAGTCCGCCGTCGGGGCGGGTGGCGAGCTCGGCCTCCACCTCCTGCCGGGACAGGGGGACGGAGAGCATGCCGCCGCGTCCGGCGAGGGCGGTGATGGCCTTGCTGCGGAGGGCGGCGATGCGGGCGCCGTCCTCCAGGGAGAGTCCGCCCGCGACGACGGCGGCGGCGATCTCGCCCTGGGAGTGGCCGATGACGGCATCGGGCCGCACGCCGTGGGCCTGCCACAGTGCGGCCAGCGACACCATGACGGCGAACAGGACGGGCTGGACGACGTCGACGCGCTCCAGCGTCGGCGCACCCTCGACCTGGCGCAGGACACCGGTCAGCGACCAGTCCACGAACGGCGCCAGCGCCTCCTCGCACTCCGCGATCCGCTGCGCGAACACCGGCTCGCTGTCCAGGAGTTCGACCGCCATCCCGACCCACTGCGAACCCTGACCCGGGAACACGAACACCGTGCGGCCCGGCTCACCCGCGACGGTCCCGCGGACGACACCGGCGGCGGGCACGCCTTCGGCGAGTGCGCGCAGTCCGTCCAGGAACCCGTCCCGGTCGGAGGCGACCACACCGGCCCGGTGCTCGAACACCGAACGCGTCGTCGCCAGCGAGAACGCCACATCCACCGGACGCAGCTCGGCATCCGCCTCGACGTGCTCCAGCAGGCTCCGGGCCTGACCCTGCAGGGCCTCCGGGGTCCGGCCGGAGAGGAACCACGGCAGCACCGCCGAGGGCTCGTCAGCCTCCGCCGCGGGAACGCTCGTCGGGGTGGGGGCCTGCTCGATGATGACGTGCGCGTTGGTGCCGCTGATCCCGAAGGAGGACACCGCCGCACGGCGCGGCTCGCCCGTCTCGGGCCAGGCGGTGGCCTCGGTCAGCAGCTCGACCGCGCCCGCCGACCAGTCCACCTGCGGGGTGGGCTCGTCCACGTGCAGCGTCTTGGGCAGCACGCCGTTGTGCATCGCCATGACCATCTTGATCACACCACCGACGCCGGCTGCGGCCTGGGTGTGGCCGATGTTCGACTTCAGCGAGCCCAGCAGCAGCGGCCGGTCGGCCGGGCGCTCCCGCCCGTAGGTGGCGATCAGGGCCTGCGCCTCGATCGGGTCACCCAGCTTGGTGCCCGTGCCGTGCGCCTCGACCGCGTCTACCTGGCCGGCCGTCAGACCCGCACTGGCCAGGGCCTGGCGGATCACGCGTTGCTGGGACGGACCGTTGGGCGCGGTCAGGCCGTTGCTGGCACCGTCCTGGTTGACCGCACTCCCCCGCACGACCGCGAGCACCCGGTGCCCGTTGCGCTCGGCGTCCGACAGCCGCTCGACGAGCAGCATGCCGACGCCCTCGGACCAGCTCGTGCCGTCCGCCGCGGCGGCGAAGGACTTGCAGCGGGCGTCCGGCGAGAGCGCGCGCTGGCGGCTGAACTCCACGAACGGCAGCGCCGTGGACATCACGGCCACACCGCCGGCCAGCGCCAGGTCGCACTCGCCGCTGCGCAGCGCCTGCACCGCCAGGTGCAGGGCCACCAGCGAGGACGAGCACGCCGTGTCCACCGTCACCGCCGGGCCCTCGAGGCCGAAGGTGTACGAGAGGCGGCCGGAGGCGATGCTGCCCGCGCTGCCGTTGCCCAGGTAGCCCTCGAAACCGTCCGGGATGGTCGTCATCCGGGACGCGTAGTCGTGGTACATCAGGCCGGCGAACACACCGGTGCGGCTGCCGCGCAGCGACGCCGGCTCGATCCCGGCGCCCTCGAACGCCTCCCAGGAGGTCTCCAGCAGCAGGCGCTGCTGCGGGTCCATCGCCAGTGCCTCACGCGGCGAGATCCCGAAGAACTCCGCGTCGAAGTCGGCCGCGTCGTGGAAGAAGCCGCCCTCGCGGACGTACGACTTGCCCTGCTGGTCCGGGTCCGGGTCGTACAGGTTGTCGAGGTCCCAGCCCCGGTCGGTGGGGAAGCCGGAGATGGCGTCGGTGCCGTCGGAGACCAGTCGCCACAGGTCGGCCGGGGTTCGCACGTCGCCCGGGAAGCGGCAGCTCATCGCGACGATGGCGATCGGCTCGTCGTCCGCGATCGCCACCGGCACGACGACGCCCGGACCCGCGTGCTGCGTCACCCCGCCCGTGGCGGCGGCGGTGACGGTCGCGTCGTCCTGGTCGGCCATCACCTCGTCGCACAGGAAACGGACCAGCGCGGAGGGCGACGGGTAGTCGAAGAGCAGCGTCGACGGCAGGCGGAGCCCGGTCGCCGAGTTCAGCTGGTTGCGCAGCTCGATCGCGGTGAGCGAGTCGAAACCGAGCTCCTTGAACGCCAGGCCCGGCTCCACCTCGTCCACCGAGGCGTGCCCGAGAACGGCGGCGATCTGGGCACGGACCAGGTCCAGCACCACCTTGTCCCGCTCCGCACCCGGCAGGCCGGCCAGCTGCGACCGCAGCGGCGAGCCCCCCGGGGCCTGCTGCCCACCCGCACCGCCGCCCCTGGCGGCACGCCGCTCCGGGGCGCGCACCAGGCCGCGGAGCACCGCGGGCAGTGCGTCGGAACCGGCCTGCCCGCCGAGCCCTTCGGTGTTCAGCCGGGCCAGCACCAACGCCGGCTCGTCCAAGCCCAGCGCGACGTCGAACAGGGACAGGCCCTCCTCCGACTCCATCGGCAGGAGACCGGTCCGCGCCATGCGCTGCAGGTCCGCCTCCGCCAGGTGACCGCTCAGCGCGCTGCGCTCGGCCCACAGGCCCCAGGCCAGCGCGGCGGCCGGGAGGCCCCGCGAGCGGCGGCGCTGGGCGAGCGCGTCCAGGAAGGAGTTCGCCGCTGCGTAGCCGCCCTGTCCGGCACCGCCGAGCGTGGCGGAGACGGAGGAGAACAGGACGAAGGCCGCCAGGTCGAGGCCCTCGGTGAGTTCGTGGAGGTTGACGGCCGCGTCCACCTTCGGGCGCAGCACCGCGTCGACGCGGTCGTCGGTCAGGGAGGAGATGACACCGTCGTCGACGATGCCGGCGACGTGGACCACCGCGGTGAGGGGGTGCTCGGCTGGGACCGCGGCGAGCAGGGCGGCGAGCGCCTTGCGGTCCGCCGTGTCACAGGCGGCGAGCGTCACGCTCGCCCCCGACTCCTCCAGCTCCGCCACGAGTGCGGACGCGCCGGGGGCGTCGGCACCGCGCCGGCTGGTGAGCACCAGGTGCCGGACGCCGTACTCGGCCACCAGGTGCCGGGCGAGCAGGGCACCGAGCGTGCCGGTCGCACCGGTGAGCAGCACGGTTCCCTGCGGGTCGACCGGCCGCGGCACGGCCGCCGGGACCACCGCGTGCGCGGCCAGCCGCGGCACCAGCGTCCGACCGGCGTGGACCGCCAGCTGCGGCTCCCCGCCGGCCAGCGCCTTGGGCAGCGCGCCGTACGAGGAGATGTCGCCGTCCAGGTCGGCCAGGACGAAGCGGCCGGGGTTCTCGGACTGCGCGGAGCGCACCAGGCCCCAGACCGCTGCCCCGGCGAGGTCCCGGACGTCCCCGGTGGGCTCGGTCGGAACGGCCCCGTCAGTCAGCAGGACCAGCCGGGAGGACGCCAGCCGGTCGTCGGCGAGCCACTCCTGCAGCAGCTCCAGCGCGCGGTGCGTGGCCTCCCGGACGTCCGCCGGCAGGAGGGTGAGCTCGTCGACCGCGGTCCCGGTCCCGCCGCTCGGCGGGAACGCGGCGATCACCACCGCCGGGGCCGGGGTCCCCCAGGCCAGGGCGTCACCGAGTGCCGTGAGGTCCGGGTAGCACGTCACCTTGTGCCCGGCCATCTCGAAGGCACCCGCCAGGCCCAGCTCGTCGTCCCCCAGCACCGCCCAGCCGTCGACGGCGGACGGGCTGTCGGCCGCCGGGGCCGGGACCCAGTTCACCCGGTACACCGACTCCTGGCCGTGCGTGCCGGCCGCTGCGGCGCGCAGCTGCTCGGCTGAGATCGGGCGCAGCACCAGCGAGTCCGCGAGGGCGACCGGACGACCGCTGCCGTCCGCAGCCGCCAGCGACACCCGGTCGTCACCCGTCCGCGACAGGCGCACCCGCAGGACCGGGGCGCCCACGGTGTAGAGGGTGACCCCGCTCCAGCTGAACGGCAGCAGGACCGAACCCTCCGGCCCTCCCTCGACCAGCAGGCCGAGCGCCAGCGCGTGCAGCGCCGAATCCAGCAGGGCCGGGTGCAGACCGAAGCGCCCGCCGTCCTGCTCGGACGGCAGCGCCACCTCGGCGAAGACCTCGGAGCCCCGCTGCCACAACGCGCGGACGCCCTGGAACACGGGACCGTACCCGTAGTGCCGGTCGGCGAGCCGCTCGTACAGGTCCTCCACCCCGACCGCCGTCGCGTCGGCGGGCGGCCAGCTGGAGAGGTCGAAAGACTCCGTCGGCCGGACCGGCGCAACGGCACCGGAGGCGTGCCGGGTCCACGGCTCGTGCTCGGCGGCGCCCTCGGGCCGTGAGTACAGCGCGACCGTTCGGCGGTCGTCCTCGTCGGCCGCGCCCAGCACGAGCTGCAGGTGCACGCCGCCCTCGGGGTGCAGGGCGAGCGGCGCCTCCAGCGTCAGCTCGTCGAGCCGGCCGCAGCCCACCTGGTCGCCCGCGTGGAGGGCGAGTTCGACGTAGGCGGTGCCGGGGAGGACGACGGTGCCGCTGACGGCGTGGTCGGCCAGCCACGGGTGGGTGGCGAGGGAGAGCCGGCCCGTGAGCAGCAGGCTGTCGGAGTCGGCGAGACCGACGGCGGCACCGAGCAGCGGGTGGTCGGCCGAAGCGAGGCCCAGGGCGGCGACGGAACCCGAGCCGGACGGCGCGTTGTCGAGCCAGTAGTGCTGGTGCTGGAAGGCGTAGGTGGGCAGGGTGACCTGGCGGCCAGCCGCGAGGAGGGTGGTGGGGGTGCCGTGGGTGTGGAGGGTGGTGAGGGTGGTGAGGGCGGTGGTGGTCTGGGGGCGGTTGGCGCGCTGGAGGGCGACGGCGACGGAGGTCGTGGTGTCGTCGTGGGTGT
>NZ_JBICZB010000031.1:0-85952 GCF_043201815.1 Kitasatospora sp. NPDC048296 | reverse complement strand
CATGACACGCACCCCACCCGGGCCCCCACCAGCCCCCATCCACCACTCCGGGGGCAGCTCAACCCTGCACCGCTTGACAAAGTCCGCTACATATCGGGCTTTGTCGGATCAGCGCGCGGCAAGGGCCCATGAGACAGGTCCTGAGTTCACGGTGCGGGTGGCGCTCTCGGTACCATCGTCACGCGCAGCGCAGTGTTGCGTCCTCTGAATCCAGCACGTCAGGAGAGACCGGTGACGGACGTCCGGGTAATCATCAGCCGCGAACCCGATCGGGAAGAGCGCGTGGTGACGACGGGCACTACGGCCGCCGAGCTCTTCGCCGACGACCGCTCGATCATCGCCGCCCGCGTCGGCGGCCAGCTCAAGGACCTCGCCTACGTCCTCCAGGACGGCGACGAGGTCGAGCCGGTCACGATCGGCAGCAAGGACGGCCTCGACATCCTGCGCCACTCCACCGCGCACGTCATGGCCCAGGCCGTGCAGCAGCTCTACCCCGAGGCCAAGCTCGGCATCGGCCCGCCGGTCAAGGACGGCTTCTACTACGACTTCGACGTCGAGAAGCCCTTCCACCCCGATGACCTCAAGGCCATCGAGAAGAAGATGCAGGAGATCATCAAGCGCGGGCAGAAGTTCTCCCGCCGGGTGGTCACCGACGAGGCCGCCCGCGAGGAGCTGGCCGCCGAGCCGTACAAGCTGGAACTGATCGGCCTCAAGGGCTCCGCCGCCACCGCCGGAGAGGGCGCCGACGTCGAGGTCGGCGCCGGCGAGCTCACCATCTACGACAACCTGGACGCCAAGTCCGGCGACCAGTGCTGGGGCGACCTCTGCCGCGGCCCGCACCTGCCCAGCACCCGCCACATCCCGGCGTTCAAGCTGATGCGCAACGCGGCCGCCTACTGGCGCGGCAGCGAGAAGAACCCGATGCTGCAGCGCATCTACGGGACCGCCTGGCCGACCAAGGACGAGCTGAAGGCCCACCTGGACTTCCTCGTCGAGGCCGAGAAGCGCGACCACCGCAAGCTCGGCAACGAACTCGACCTCTTCTCGATCCCCGAGGAGATCGGCTCCGGCCTCGCCGTCTTCCACCCCAAGGGCGGCATCATCCGCCGCGCCATGGAGGACTACTCGCGCAAGCGGCACGAGGAAGAGGGCTACGAGTTCGTCTACACCCCGCACGCCACCAAGGGGAAGCTCTTCGAGAAGAGCGGCCACCTCGACTGGTACGCGGACGGTATGTACCCGCCCATGCAGCTCGACGAGGGCGTGGACTACTACCTCAAGCCGATGAACTGCCCGATGCACAACCTGATCTTCGACGCGCGCGGCCGCTCGTACCGTGAACTGCCGCTGCGTCTCTTCGAGTTCGGGACGGTGTACCGGTACGAGAAGTCGGGTGTGGTGCACGGCCTGACCCGTGCCCGCGGCTTCACCCAGGACGACGCCCACATCTACTGCACCCGCGAGCAGATGGCGGACGAGCTCGACTCGACGCTGACCTTCGTCCTCAACCTCCTTCGTGACTACGGTCTGACCGACTTCTACCTGGAGCTGTCCACCAAGGACCCGGTGAAGTACGTCGGCTCGGACGAGACCTGGGAGGAGGCCACCCGCGTCCTGGCGAGCGTGGCCGAGAAGCAGGGCCTGCCGCTGGTCCCGGACCCGGGTGGCGCGGCCTTCTACGGTCCGAAGATCTCGGTGCAGGCGAAGGACGCCATCGGCCGTACCTGGCAGATGTCGACCATCCAGCTCGACTTCAACCTGCCGGAGCGCTTCGACCTGGAGTACACCGCCGCGGACGGTTCGCGTCAGCGGCCGGTCATGATCCACCGCGCGCTGTTCGGCTCGATCGAGCGCTTCTTCGCGGTGCTGCTGGAGCACTACGCCGGCGCCATGCCGCCGTGGCTGGCCCCGGTCACCGTGACCGGCATCCCGATCACCGACGAGCACGTGCCGTACCTGCTGGAGGTCGCGGCCGAGCTGAAGAAGCACGGGATCCGGGTCGAGGTGGACACCTCGGACGACCGCATGCAGAAGAAGATCCGCAACGCCCAGAAGACCAAGGTTCCGTTCATGCTGATCGCCGGCAACGACGACGTCGAGGCGGGCGCGGTCTCCTTCCGCTACCGCAACGGCGAGCAGAAGAACGGCGTTCCGGTGGCGGACGCGGTCCAGGAGATCGTGGACGCGGTGAAGAACCGCATCCAGGTGTGATGCCGTAGTCGGACCGTCACGCGCGGGGCAGGCTCTTGAAGAGTCTGCCCCGCGCGGCTTTGCAAGCACCGTTGGGCGAATATGCTGATCAGCATGACGACTGAGCCGGAACTGCAGCGGGGCGTCGGTGAGCCGGACGGCTTCCGCCGCCTGTGGACCCCCCATCGGATGGCGTACATCCAGGGTGAGAACAAGCCCACCGGCCCGGCTCCGGACGACGGTTGTCCGTTCTGCTCGATCCCGTCGCTGAGCGACGAGGACGGGCTCGTCATCGCCCGGGGTAGCTCCGTGTTCGCGGTGCTGAACCTGTACCCGTACAACGGCGGGCACCTGATGGTGGTCCCGTACCGGCACGTGGCCGACTACACCGACCTGGACGAGGCGGAGACGGCCGAGCTGGCCGACTTCACCAAGAAGGCGATGACCGCGCTGCGGGCGGCCTCCGGGGCGCACGGGTTCAACATCGGGATGAACCAGGGCGCGGCGGCCGGGGCCGGGATCGCGGCGCACCTGCACCAGCACGTGGTGCCGCGCTGGGGCGGCGACACCAACTTCATGCCGGTGGTCGGCCACACCAAGGTGCTGCCGCAGCTGCTGGCGGACACCCGCAAGATGCTGGCCGAGGCCTGGCCGCAGGGCTGAGCCGGGCGCACGTACGAAAGGGGGCCTGTCACCGAGGAGTTCGGTGGCAGGCCCCCTTTCGTACGTCCGGATCAGCCGGCGTTGAACTCGTCGACCTTGTACGGGCGGCTGCCCTGCGCCTCGGACTTGATGATCGAGGTGCGGGTCTTGAAGAAGCGGTCCGCGTCCAGGTCGTGCTCCTGGAGGAACTCCAGCGTCGCGGTGTGCACCGCGTTGAGCACCGGGACGGACGCGTTGAGCGCGTTGTCGACCATGGAACGGTTGTTCCAGGCGGTGGCGACCCAGGAGTGCCGCAGTCCGAAGGGCTCGGGCAGGCCGAGGCCGCCGCCGAGCCAGCCGAGCAGGCCGGGCATCCGGTGGAAGGGGGCGCGGACGGCCTGGCGGACCACCTCGTCGTTGTCGATCAGGGGGAGCTTGACGGTGCGCTCCTCCCAGAACTTCACCGTCTTGGCGATCGTCTTCTCCTTGTCCTTCGGCTTGTCGAAGAAGACGCCCTTGACCGGGCCGAGCGCGTAGCCGGCCACCGAGATGCTCAGCACGTTGGCCAGCAGGGTCACCGTGACGGTGAAGGTGATGACCAGCTTGCCGTCGTGGGTGATGAACTGGGTGGCCAGGTAGTGCCGGGGGCCGCCGGGGAAGGTCTGCTTGTCGGCGATGCTCTGCACGGCGAAGTCGCGCATCCGGTCGCCGTCCATGTCGGCGTTGCCGGGGCGGTTGATCTCGTCGGCGCCCTCGCTGATGTCGAAGACCACCCACTGCTTGATGTTGACGTTGGGGATGCCACTGTTGGCGACGTGGCTGACGCCGAGGCCCTTGAGGTGGGCGGAGATCCGGCGGACCAGGTCCCAGGGGTGGAAGGCGCGGAAGTCGGCGTGGCCCTCGGCGGGGTGCAGGGTGTCGGCCAGGCGCCACTCGCCCCAGCGGCGGCCGGCGCCGAGGATGCCCTTCGGGCCGGCGTAGTGGTGGACGTTGGTCTCCTGCTCGGCGTCCAGGCGGCCGAGCTTGTCGCGCAGGTCGTTGGCCTTCTTGTCCAGGTCGTCGCGGGGGACGGCCTTGGCCACGGTGGCGGCGACCGCGCTGCCCTCGACCAGGTCCTGCCAGCGGGTGCGCAGGTCCTTGGCGAAGCGCTCGACGATCCGGCGGGCCAGGTACCAGCCGATCACCGGGGCGAGCATGGTGATCCGCAGGTAGACGCCCAGGACGCCGGAGGCCGGGGGGCGCAGAGCGAGCAGGATCGCGAGGGCGGCGGCCGCGATCAGCGCGAGGCCGCCGTAGACGTCGGCGCCGCGGGTGTTGTCCCGCTTGAGCCAGGCACGCAGCTGGAAGGCGCCGAGCCAGATCAGGGTGCCGGGCAGGAAGAGCAGACCGGTGACGACGGTGACGGTGCTGAGCTGCCGGTCGCGGGCGTCGCGCAGTTCCTCCGCGGCCAGGCAGTGTTCGACGACCTGCCGGGTGTCGACGCCGAAGGAGGGGACGAGGGGCTTGCGGTCGCCGCCGAGGGCGCGGGAGATCAGCGCCCTGCTGAAGGCCTCGCCGAGGTTGGGGCGGAAGAGGGCGAAGCGGCCCTTCTTCTCCTTGGCGTCGGTGACGTCCTCGACGAACTTGCCGATCTCGCCGTCCCGGTAGGCGGCTGAGGAGAGCGCCTGGGTGACGGCTGTCTGCGGGCCGGCGTCGGTCCGGGGTATCTGCGCACCCGGGGTCATGTCGAGTGTGGTCACGGTGGCGTCCCCTCCTCCCCTTGTCAGCGGCAGGTTACCGTGCGGTGGCACCCCCGCGCGGATGATCGTCTGAAGTGCCGTCACGAACCGTCACGATCGAGCCGCACCCGGCCTGAGAGGCATGATGCCCAGCTTCGGCCCGGTCGATACCCACCTGAACCGGCCGTGTCGGGGTGGAGGAGGATGGAGGGCGAAGGCATGACGAAGGGGGTTGTGGTGAAGGATCCGGTGCTGGTCTTCGACGGGGACTGCGCGTTCTGCTCGTCCTGCGTGCGGTGGGGGGAGACGTACCTGCGGCAGACGCTGGCCTCGGGGGGCTGGGAGGCGGTGCCGTTCCAGTTCGCGGAGCTGTCGGAGCTGGACGCGCTCGCGGGTGGCCTGGACGAGGTGTCGGCCGAGCGGGCCGAGCGCGAGGTGCTGTGGGTGACGCCGGCGGGTCGGGTGTACGGGGGCGCGCAGGCGGTGGCGCGGCTGTTGATGCGCTCCGGGGGCGCGTGGGCGTACCTGGGGGCGGTGTTGACCCTCGCGCCGGTGCGGCCGGTGGCGGCCCTGGCGTACCGCTGGGTGTCGCGCAACCGGCACCGGATGCCGGGGGGTACGGCGGCGTGCGCGCTGCCGCGGCGTACCGGGGCCGCTCAGTCGGTGTAGCGCTCGGCCAGGGCGGTGGGCATGGGTTCGTGGCGCAGGTAGGCGCGGGAGAACTCGGCGGTGCCGTGGGTGAGTGAGCGCAGGTCGACCGGGTAGCGGGCGAGTTCGAGTTCGGGGACCTCGGCGCGCAGCAGGGTGAGGTTCGGCCCGCCCGTCTCCGTGCCGAGCACCCGGCCGCGGCGGGCGGAGAGGTCGCCGAGGACGGCGCCCAGGTACTCGTCGGGCAGCAGGACGCTGACGGCGGCGACGGGTTCGAGCAGCCGGATGACGGCGTGCTCGGCGGCGTCGCGCAGGGCGAGGGCGGCGGCGTTCTGGAAGGAGGCGTCGGAGGAGTCGACGGAGTGCGCCTTGCCGTCGGTGAGGGTGACCCGGACGTCGACGAGCGGGTGGCCGGTGGCGACGCCCTTGGCAAGTTGGGCGCGGATGCCCTTCTCGACGGAGGGGATGAAGTGCTTGGGGACGGCGCCGCCGACGACGTGTTCCTGGAACTCGAAGCCGGAGCCGGCCGGCAGGGGTTCGACCTCCAGGTCGCAGATGGCGTACTGGCCGTGGCCGCCGGACTGTTTGACCAGGCGGCCGTGGCCGGCGGCGGCGGTGCCGAAGGTCTCGCGCAGGGCGACCTTGGGCTCGACGGTGTCGACGTGGACGCCGTGGCGGGTGCGCAGCCGGTCGAGGACGACCTCGGCGTGGGCCTCGCCGGTGCACCAGAGGACCAGCTGGTGGGTGTCGGGGTTCTGTTCCAGGCGTAGGGCCGGGTCCTCGGCGGTGAGCCGGGTGAGGGCCTGGGAGAGCTTGTCGTCGTCGGCCTTGCTGTGCGCCTCGACGGCGATGGGCAGCAGGGGTTCGGGGAGGGTCCAGCCGTCGAGTTCGACGGGGTGGCCGGGCTCGTGGACGGTGTCGCCGGCGCGGGCGGTGGTGAGTTTGGCGGCGCAGACGAGGTCGCCCGCGATGGCGTGCGGGACGGGCCGCTGGAGTTTGCCGAAGGGGCTGGTGAGGCCGGTGACGCGCTCGTCGCCGTTCTGGTCGGCGGTGTGGGCGGGGCCGACCAGGTGGATCCTGGTGTCGGGGCGCAGGGTGCCGGCGTACACGCGCAGCAGGCTGATCCGGCCGACGTAGGCGTCGCCGGTGACGCGGACGACCTGGGCGGCGAGCGGGGCGTCGGGGTCGCAGTCGGGGGCGGGGCGGGTGCGTTCGGTGGGGTCGGGGAAGGTGTGGGCGATCAGGTCGAGGAGTTCGGCGGCGCCGAGGCCGTTCTCGCTGGTGGGGACGGCGGGGTGGAGGGTGCAGGCGAGGACTTCGCGGCGCAGGCCGGCTTCCAGGGAGTCGGTGTCGAGGGTGTCACCGGAGAGGTAGCGCTCCATGAGGGCGTCGTCCTGGCCGGAGATGGCCTCGACGAGGCTGTCGTGGGCGGGGCCGGTGTCGGGGAGCGGGGCGGCGTCGCCGTAGGTGTCGCCGGTGAGCAGGTCCACGCTGCCGTCGGGGTGTCCGTCGTGGAGGACGGGCAGGAAGAGCGGGCGCAGGGTGTCCGGGCCGAGTCCGAAGGCGTCGTGGCAGGCGGTGAGGATGTCGTCGAAGCCGGTGCGGGCGAGGTCGAGTTTGGCGACGGCGATGGCGCGCGGGATGCCTTCGGCGGCGCACTCGCGCCAGAGCGCGCGGGTGGGGGCGGTGACCGGGTCGGTGGCCGAGACGACGAAGACGGCGGCGTCGGCGGCGTGCAGGGCGGCCCGCAGGTCGGCGGCGAAGTCGGGGTGGCCGGGCGGGTCGATCAGATTGATCTTGACGCCCTTCCATTCGAGCGGGAGCAGCGAGAGCTGGACGGAGCGCTGCTGCTGGTGCTCGATCTCCTCGTAATCGGAGGCGGTGGTGCCGTCGGTGACGCGTCCGGCCCGCCCGGTGGCGCCGGCGGCGAGGGCGAGGGATTCGGCGAGGGTGGTCTTGCCCACACCGCTGGAGCCGATGAGGACGACGTTGCGCAGGTCCCGGGGGCCGGTGACGGCGGGCGCCTGACCGGCTCGTGCCGTGCTGCGGTCGGGCATCGGGGTCTCCTCCCGTAGCGCCGAGGCTGTCTTTGGCAGTCTAGGGTCGGGTGTCGCGTCGGCGCGTGTCGTGTGACCGTCCGTGTGTGGGCCGTGGCCGGTGTGCCGTCCGGCGGTGCGTGCGCCAGAGCGTGTCCCCGGCGTGGCTACGATGGGTGCGCCGGGCGGACTCATTCGTCCGGCCGTCTGCTGCGCACGCTGCGCCAGGCGGGTACCTGGGAGATCGGAGCGGCTGGGAAGGCCATGCTCAACAAATACGCGCGTGCCTTCTTCACACGTGTTCTGACCCCGTTCGCCGCGTTCCTGATCCGGCTGGGCGTGAGCCCGGACGCCGTGACGCTGATCGGTACCGCCGGTTCGGTGGCCGGTGCGCTGGTGTTCTTCCCGCGTGGGGAGTTCTTCTGGGGCACCATCACGATCACGCTGTTCATCTTCTCGGACCTGGTGGACGGGAACATGGCCCGTCAGCTGGGTCGGAGCACCAAGTGGGGGGCGTTCCTGGACTCCACGCTGGACCGGGTCGCGGACGCGGCGATCTTCGGCGGTCTGGCGATGTGGTACGCGGGCAAGGGCGACAACAACCTGCTGTGCGCGGTGGCGATCTTCTGCCTGGCCAGCGGCCTGGTGGTGTCGTACACCAAGGCGCGGGCGGAGAGCCAGGGCCTGCCGTGCGACGTGTCGGGGCTGGTGGAGCGGGCCGAGCGGCTGGTGGCCAGCCTGGTGGCGGCCGGGGTCGCGGGTCTGCACAAGTTCGGGGTGCCGTACGTGGAGTGGCTGCTGCCGGTGGCGCTGTGGCTGGTGGCGGCGGGCAGCCTGGTGACGGTGTTCCAGCGGATGCTGACCGTGCGCCGGGAGGCGTTCGAGGCCGACCGAGCGGCGGCCGGGAGCTGATGGGGGGCGTCCTGCGGTGACGGACCGACTGGTGTACTGGGCGTACGCGCTGGGGTGGGCGGTGCTGAAGCACCTGCCGGAGCCGGTGGCGCGGGGCCTGTTCGACCTGCTGGCGGACTACGCGTGGCGCCGGCGCGGCAAGCGGGTGCTCCAGCTGGAGGCCAACCTGCGCCGGGTCCGTCCGGGGCTGGACGAGGCCGCGCTGCGGTCGCTGTCGCGGGCCGGGATGCGCTCGTACCTGCGGTACTGGATGGAGTCCTTCCGGCTGCCGGTGTGGAGCCGGGCCAGGGTCGCCCGGGACGTCCAGGTGGAGGGCTTCGAGCACCTGCGGGAGACGCTGGAGGCCGGGCGGGGCGCGGTGATAGCCCTGCCGCACATGGGCAACTGGGATCTGGCGGGCACCTGGGTGGCACAGCAGGGCTACCCGTTCACCACGGTCGCCGAGCGGCTGAAGCCGGAGCGGCTGTTCGACCGGTTCGTCGCGTTCCGGGAGGGCCAGGGCATGGAGGTCCTGGCGCTGACCGGCGGTTCGGTGAACGTGATCGGCACGCTGGCGCGGCGGCTGCGCGAGGGCCGGCTGGTCTGCCTGGTGGGGGACCGGGACCTGTCGGAGGCGGGCCTGGAGGTGTCCTTCTTCGGTGAGGCGACCCGGATGCCGGCCGGGCCGGCGGCGCTGTGCCAGCGGACCGGTGCGGCGCTGTTGCCCGCGACGCTCTGGTACGACGGCCCGGTGCTGCGGGCGCGGATCCACCCCGAGGTGGTGGCGCCCGAGGAGGGTGACCGCAGGGCGCGGACCCTGGCGATGACCCAGGCGATGGCGGACGTGTGGGAGCGGGGCATCCGGGAGTACCCGCAGGACTGGCACATGCTGCAGAAGCTCTGGCTGGCCGACCTGCCGGTCCGTGAGACGGTGAAGGGGTCGCCCGCGGTGCGCGCGGAGGCGGCGCCGGAGCCCGCGGCCGAGGCCTCCGGGTCCTGAGCCAGCCCCGTACGACCTGTCCGAAGGAGCTTGAGGAACCCGTGAAGATCGGCATCGTCTGCCCGTACGACTGGGACGTCCCCGGCGGGGTGCAGTTCCACATCCGGGACCTGGCCGAGCACCTGATCAGGCTGGGCCACCAGGTGTCGGTGCTGGCGCCGGCCGAGGACGACGAGGCGCTGCCGCCGTACGTGGTCTCGGCCGGGCGGGCGGTGGCGGTGCCGTACAACGGGTCGGTGGCGCGGCTGAGCTTCGGCATCCTGTCGGCGGCGCGGGTGCGGCGGTGGCTGCGCGAGGGCCGCTTCGACATCCTGCACGTGCACGAGCCGGCCTCGCCGAGCCTGTCGATGCTGGCCGCCTGGTCGGCCACCGGGCCGATGGTGGGCACCTTCCACACCTCGAACCCGCGCTCCCGGGCGATGATCGCGGCCTCGCCGATCCTGCAGCCTGGCCTGGAGAAGATGCGGGCCCGGATCGCGGTGTCGGAGTACGCCCGGCGCACCCTGGTGGAGCATCTGGGCGGGGACGCGGTGGTGATCCCGAACGGCGTGGACGTCGGCTTCTTCGCGGACGCCGAGCCGGACGGGCGCTGGACGGGCAACGCGGCCGCGGGGGAGCCGGGCACGATCGGCTTCATCGGCCGGATCAACGAGCCGCGCAAGGGCCTGCCGACGCTGCTGGCGGCGCTGCCGAGGATCCTGGCCGAGCGGCCCGGGGTGCGGCTGCTGGTCGCGGGCAAGGGGGACGAGGAGGAGGCCGTCGCCGGCCTGGCGCCCGAGGTCCGCGAGCAGGTGGAGTTCCTCGGGATGGTGTCCGACCGGGAGAAGGCCCGGCTGCTGCGCAGCGTGGACCTGTACGTGGCGCCGAACACCGGCGGGGAGAGCTTCGGGATCATCCTGGTCGAGGCGATGTCGGCGGGCGCGCCGGTGCTGGCCAGCGACCTGGACGCGTTCAAGCAGGTGCTGGACGGCGGGGACGCCGGGGAGCTGTTCCCGGTGGAGGACGCGGACGCGCTGGCCCGTACGGCGCTGCGGCTGCTGGGCGACCCGGCGCGGCTGGAGGAGCTGCGCAAGGCGGCCTCGCGGCACGTGCGGCGGTTCGACTGGTCGACGGTGGGCGCGGACATCCTGGCGGTGTACGAGACCGTGACGGCCGGTGAGGCGGCGGTGGTCGAGGAGGACGTGCGCAGCGGGCGGCGCGGCCGGTTCGGCCTGGCCAGGGACTGATCGGCGGGCCGGTCGACGGGGGTGGTCGGCGGGCGGGTCGGTGGTGGTGGGCCCGTGGGGCGGCCGGATGTTCGTGGCGTTAGGGTCGGGCGACCGCACCACCGCGATTCATGGGGGCAACGATGCCGCAGATCTCCGTCGACTACTCCGCCAACCTGGCCCGCAGCTTCGACCGGATGTCGCTCGGTGTGGCGATCAACCGGCTCGCGGAGGAGACCATCGACGCGAAGCCGGGGTCGTGCAAGACGGTGTTCCGCCAGAGCGAGCTGCTCGTCGTGGGGACGTCCAGGATCCCGCACGACGGGCAGGTCTTCGTCGAGTTCCAGATCTTCCCCGGTCGCACGCCGGAGGCGAAGGCGGCGCTGAGCGAGGGCGTCCTGGCGCTGCTGGCCGAGCACCTGAAGCCGCAGCCCGGGGTGCGGCTGTTCACCGCCGTGAACATCACGGACATCGACCGGGAGAGCTACCGCAGCGCGACCGCCCAGGGGTGAGCCGGTGACACCCGGTAACGTAGCGGCCCGTGACTACCTGGATCTGGGCCGGCGTGGCCGTGGTGCTGTTCGGCATGTACCTGAGTTGGACGGCCGGGCGCTTGGACCGGCTGCACGCCCGGATCGACGCCGCGCGGGCGGCGCTGGACGCGCAGCTGGTCCGTCGGGCCTCGGTGGCGATGGAGCTGGCGACGTCCTCGCTGCTGGACCCGGCGGCCTCGCTGCTGCTGCTGGACGCGGCGCACGCGGCGCGGCAGGCCGACGACGAGCAGCGCGAGGTGGCGGAGAGCCAGCTGAGCCTGGCGCTGCGGGCGGTGTTCGAGGAACCGGAGCAGGTGGCGGCGCTGATGGCCGAGCCGGGCGGTGAGGACGCCGTTCGTGATCTGACGGCCGCGGTGCGCCGGGTGCCGATGGCCCGCCGGTTCCACAACGACGCGGTGCGGGCGGCCCGGGCGGTGCGCGAGCACCGGCTGGTGCGCTACTTCCGGCTGGCGGGGAAGGCGCCGTTCCCGCTGGCCTTCGAGATGGACGACGCCCCGCCGCCCGCGCTCACGCCCGAGGGGGCGCCTGCTTAGGCTGTCCCCGGATACGGCCCGTTTGTCGCATCCCGTCGTCCGGGCTGGACTGGGTGGCACATGGATGGGCCACCCGTTCCGCCTACCATAGGGCGATAGCACTGGTTCATCTTCGAGTGAGGTCTCACGTGTCCACCACCCCCACCACCGCAGACCAGCCGCAGATCGGTACCGCCCGGGTCAAGCGCGGCATGGCCGAGCAGCTCAAGGGCGGTGTGATCATGGATGTGGTCAACGCCGAGCAGGCGAAGATCGCCGAGGACGCCGGCGCGGTGGCCGTCATGGCCCTGGAGCGGGTTCCGGCCGACATTCGCAAGGACGGCGGCGTGGCCCGCATGTCCGACCCGAACATGATCGAGGAGATCATCAACGCGGTCTCCATCCCGGTGATGGCCAAGTCCCGCATCGGCCACTTCGTCGAGGCCCAGGTCCTGCAGTCGCTCGGTGTCGACTACATCGACGAGTCCGAGGTGCTGACCCCGGCCGACGAGGTCAACCACTCCGACAAGTGGGCCTTCACCACCCCCTTCGTCTGCGGCGCCACCAACCTGGGCGAGGCCCTGCGCCGCATCGCCGAGGGCGCGGCCATGATCCGCTCGAAGGGCGAGGCCGGCACCGGCAACGTCGTCGAGGCCGTCCGCCACCTGCGCCAGATCAAGAACGAGATCGGCCAGCTTCGCGCCCTGGACCACAACGAGCTGTACGCCGCCGCCAAGGAGCTGCGCGCCCCGTACGAGCTGGTCAAGGAGGTCGCCGAGCTCGGCAAGCTGCCGGTGGTGCTGTTCTCCGCCGGTGGCGTGGCCACCCCGGCCGACGCCGCGCTGATGCGCCAGCTGGGCGCCGAGGGCGTCTTCGTCGGCTCCGGCATCTTCAAGTCGGGTGACCCGGCCAAGCGCGCCGCCGCCATCGTGAAGGCCACCACCTTCTACGACGACCCGAAGATCATCGCGGACGCCTCCCGCAACCTGGGCGAGGCCATGGTCGGCATCAACTGCGACACCCTGCCGGAGACCGAGCGCTACGCCAACCGCGGCTGGTAATCGCCCCTCCCACCCGTAGATCGGCTCAGGCCCGCCGCGGCGCCCCGGCGCGCGGCGGGCCGTGCCGCGTATTTCCGTAGTAACGATCGATTGAGGTTGAAGACCGTGAGCACTCCAGTCATCGGCGTCCTCGCCCTGCAGGGCGACGTCCGCGAGCACCTGGTGGCGCTGGCCGAGGCCGACGCGCTCGCCCGTCCGGTGCGCCGTGCCGAGGAGCTGGCCGAGGTCGACGCGCTGGTGATCCCCGGCGGGGAGTCCACCACCATGTCCAAGCTGGCGCTGCTGTTCGGCGTGATGGACCCGGTGCGCGAGCGGGTCGCCGCCGGGATGCCGGTGTACGGCACCTGTGCGGGCATGATCATGCTGGCCGACAAGATCCTCGACGGTCGGGAGGACCAGGAGACCGTCGGCGGCATCGACATGACGGTGCGCCGCAACGCCTTCGGCCGCCAGAACGAGTCCTTCGAGTCCGGGATCGCCTTCAAGGGCATGGACGACGCGCCGGTGCACGGAGTCTTCATCCGCGCCCCCTGGGTCGAGGCGGTCGGCGCGGGTGTCGAGGTGCTGGCCGAGCTGCCCGCCGCGGACGGTCCGGAGGCCCGGATCGTGGCCGTGCGCCAGGGCAACCTGCTGGCCACCTCCTTCCACCCGGAGCTCACCGGCGACCACCGCGTGCACGCCTACTTCGTGCGGATGGTCGAGGAGCACCTCGCCGCCCGGTAGGGCAGCCGTAGCCGTGTGCGTCTTACCGGTGACGACACCGGTAAGATCTCATCTGTTTCATTTCCATTTGGCGACGTAAAGGAGCTGGCGATGTCCGGCCACTCTAAGTGGGCTACCACCAAGCACAAGAAGGCCGTGATCGACGCCAAGCGCGGCAAGCTCTTCGCCAAGATGATCAAGAACATCGAGGTGGCGGCGCGCACCGGCGGTCCCGACCCGGCGGGCAACCCGACCCTCTACGACGCCATCCAGAAGGCGAAGAAGAGCTCGGTCCCGATCGACAACATCAACCGCGCCGTCAAGCGCGGTGGCGGTCTGGAGGCCGGCGGTGCCGACTACCAGACCATCATGTACGAGGGCTACGGCCCGAACGGTGTCGCCGTCCTGATCGAGTGCCTCACCGACAACCGCAACCGCGCCGCCTCCGACGTGCGCGTGGCGATGACCCGCAACGGCGGCTCGATGGCCGACCCGGGTTCGGTCTCGTACCTGTTCACCCGCAAGGGTGTCGTGATCGTCCCCAAGGCCGACGGCGTCGACGAGGACAAGCTGTTCGAGGTCGTCCTCGACCAGGAGCCGGAGGAGATCAACGACCTCGGCGACTCCTTCGAGATCGTCTCCGAGGCCGCCAAGATGGTCGCCGTGCGCACCGCGCTGGTCGACGCCGGCGTCGACTACGACTCGGCCGAGGCCAACTTCCTCCCGAGCATGCAGGTCGAGCTGGACGTCGACGGCGCCCGCAAGATCCTCAAGCTGATCGACGCGCTCGAGGACAGCGACGACGTGCAGAACGTCTTCGCCAACTTCGACATCTCCGACGAGGTCGGTGCGCAGCTCGACGCCGAGTAACACGGCATCGAGTGATCGACGGCGAGCGATCGTTCTCACTGCCCGGCCCGGTGGTCCCAGGACCGCCGGGCCGGTGTCGTCGGCAGGGCTGTCGGACCCGGACGGTAGCCTGCGGAGGTCGCCGGAGAGTGTTGAACAGCGGAAGGGCGGGGCGTGAGGTGCGGGTGCTGGGTGTGGACCCGGGGCTGACCAGGTGCGGGGTCGGCGTGGTCGACGGCGCGCCGGGCCGGCCGCTGCGGATGGTCGGGGTGGGCGTGGTGCGCACGCCCGCCGAGGCCGAGATCGGGCAGCGGCTGCTGTTGGTCGAGCAGGGGATCGAGGGCTGGCTGGACGAGCACCGGCCCGATCTGGTGGCCGTCGAGCGGGTCTTCGCCCAGCACAACGTCCGGACCGTGATGGGGACGGCCCAGGCCAGCGCCGTCGCGATGCTCTGCGCCACCCGGCGCGGCATCCCCGTCACCCTGCACACCCCCAGTGAGGTCAAGGCCGCCGTCACCGGCTCGGGCCGGGCGGACAAGGCGCAGGTCACGGCCATGGTGCAGCGGCTGCTGCGGCTGGACGCCCCGCCCAAGCCCGCCGACGCGGCCGACGCGCTGGCGCTGGCCATCTGCCACATCTGGCGCGGCGGGGCGACCAACCGCCTGGAGGCCGCGGTCAACGCCGCCCCCTCCACCTCGCGCTCCGTGTCTGTCAAAGCCCCCTCTACTTCTGTGAAAGGCAGGCTTCGGTGATCGCCTTCGTCCAGGGCCCCGTGGCGGCCATCTCCTCCGGCGTCGCGGTGGTCGAGGTCGGCGGGGTCGGCATGGCCGTGCAGTGCACCCCGAACACCCTGGCCGGCCTGCGGCTGGGTGAGCCGGCCCGGCTGGCGACCTCGCTGGTGGTCCGGGAGGACTCGCTCACCCTGTTCGGCTTCGCGGACGACGACGAGCGCTCGGTGTTCGAGATCCTGCAGGCCGCGCCGGGCGTCGGCCCCAAGCTGGCGCAGGCCATCCTCGGCGTGCACAGCCCGGACGCGCTGCGCGCCGCGGTCGCGGGCGGGGACGAGAAGGCGCTGGTCGCCGTGCCGGGCATCGGCAAGGCGAAGGCGGCCAAGCTGCTGCTGGAGTACAAGGACAAGCTGGGCGCGCCGCACGGCGCGGTGCCCGCCCAGAAGCCGATCGCCGCCGGCCCGGCGCCGTGGAGCGAGCAGCTGCACTCCGCGCTGACCGGCCTGGGCTACGCCCCGCGTGAGGCGGACGAGGCGGTCGCGGCGGTCACCCCGGAGGCGGAGGCGCAGCAGACGCCGGATGTGGGCGCCCTGCTCCGGCTGGCGCTGCGCGGCCTCAACCGCGCCCGCTGAATCCCCCCTGACGATCTGTCTGTTTGTCGACAACGGAGACTTTGGAGCCTGCGAGGATGTACGACTCGGAACCTGCGGACCGGCTGGTCACGGCCGCCGCCGACGGTGAGGACCAGGCGGTGGAGGCGGCGCTGCGCCCCAAGCTGCTGGACGAGTTCATCGGCCAGGAGCGGGTGCGCGAGCAGCTGTCCCTGGTGCTCCAGGCCGCCCGCAAGCGCGGCAGCGCACCCGACCACGTGCTGCTGAGCGGGCCTCCGGGGCTCGGCAAGACCACCCTGTCCATGATCATCGCCGCTGAGCTCGGTGCCCCGATCCGGATCACGTCCGGCCCGGCCATCCAGCACGCGGGGGACCTCGCGGCGATCCTCTCCTCGCTCACCGAGGGCGAGGTGCTCTTCCTCGACGAGATCCACCGGATGTCCCGGCCGGCCGAGGAGATGCTCTACATGGCGATGGAGGACTTCCGGGTCGATGTGATCGTCGGCAAGGGCCCGGGCGCCACCGCCATCCCGCTGGAGCTGCCGCCCTTCACCCTGGTCGGCGCCACCACCCGGGCCGGACTGCTGCCGCCCCCGCTGCGCGACCGCTTCGGCTTCACCGGGCACATGGAGTTCTACGCCCCGAGCGAGCTGCAGCGGGTGGTGCACCGCTCGGCCGCCCTGCTGGACGTCGAGATAGACCCGGCCGGCGCGGCCGAGATCGCCGGGCGCTCGCGCGGCACCCCGCGCATCGCCAACCGGCTGCTGCGCCGGGTCCGCGACTACGCCCAGGTGCGGCACGACGGCCAGGTCAGCGCCGAGATCGCCGCCCAGGCGCTGGACGTCTACGAGGTGGACGCCCGCGGTCTGGACCGGCTGGACCGCGCGGTGCTGAACGCGCTGCTGCGGCTGTTCGGCGGCGGGCCGGTCGGTTTGTCGACACTCGCGGTCGCCGTGGGGGAGGAGGCCGAGACGGTCGAGGAGGTGGCCGAGCCCTTCCTGGTCCGCGAGGGCCTGCTCGCCCGCACCCCGCGCGGGCGGATCGCCACGGCCGCCGCCTGGCAGCACCTCGGCCTGACTCCGCCGGTACAGGCCGCGCCGGTCCAGACCACCCGCGGTGCGGCGACCGCCCAGCCGGAGCTGTTCCCGGCGGACGGAAGTTGACCGGCATGGACTGAACGGGTGAGAGGTGTCCACCGGTTCCCGGCGCCCGGCCAGGCGCCGCAGGGCGGGGAGGAGCCAGGGGAGAAGTCCGTGGAAACTGTGCAGGCCGAGGGTCGCCACTTTCGGCGGCAGGATGCGATGCTTGGCGTTGTCCGATCAGTTCGGGGTCGCCTAGACTCCGCCGGACCGCCCCTCTCACCTGACGGGCCGACCCATACCACACAGGCCGCCGGTCGGCGGCCCGTAAAGGACCCTGGCTGCAGTGAACCTCATCATCCTTCTCCTCCCGATCATCGCGATCGTGCTCATGTTCCGGTCGCAGAAGAAGCGCCAGTCGCAGCAGCAGCAGATGCAGACCTCGCTGGAGCCCGGGGCGGGGGTGCGCACCATCGGGGGCCTGTACGCCCAGGTGAAGGCGGTCAACGACGAGACCGTCGAGCTGGAGATCGCTCCCGGCGTGGTCACCCACTTCACCAAGAGCGCCATCGCGGCCGTCCTGGACCCCCAGGAGTACGACGCGATCATCAACGGTCGCCCCGGCGATGACGAGCTGCCCGAGCCCGAGGCCGAGGACGCGGACGCCGCGCCGGTCGAGGACAAGGCGCTGTCGCTCACCAAGGACAGCGCCGAGAAGGGCGATGCCGAGGGCGGGGCTCCCGCGAGCAAGTAGTACGGCCGGGCAACCCGCCCGGCCGCGCGGCGCAGTGCCGCGAGCCCACAGGACCTCAGGGCCGCAGAACCGCCATGCCCCCGTCCCGCCACGAGCCGGACGGGGGTCCGGTCGGGGAGGTGGCATGGACAGGGAGAAACGAGCAAGGTGGCAACACCCAAGTCGCGCCCGCGCGACGGCTACCCAGGGCGGGCGCTGGCCCTCATCCTGGTCGTCACCGTCGGACTGGTCGCCCTCATGTTCGGGACGGGCAACACCAAGCCCCGGCTCGGAATCGACCTCGCCGGTGGCACCAGCATCACGCTGACCGCGAAGTCGACCGACCCCAAGGCGGTCAACAAGTCCAACATGGACATCGCCGTCGGGATCATCGAGCGCCGGGTCAACGGAATGGGTGTCTCCGAGGCGGAGGTCCAGACCCAGGGCTCGGACACGATCATCGTGAACATCCCCAAGGGCGGCGACCGGCAGAACGCGGCGGACCAGGTCGGTACCACCGCGAAGCTGTTCTTCCGTCCGGTCCTGGCCGTGGCGCCCAGCGGCGTCACCCCGCCCGCGCCCACCGGCACCCCGTCCGCCGGCGCGACCGGCAGCCCGAGCGCCGCCCCCTCGGGCAGCGCCACCCCGTCGGCCACCGCCTCGGCCTCGGCGGGCGCGAGCTCCTCCGCCAGCCACGCGCCGACCGCCTCGGCGAGCGCCACCAAGCAGGGGCGCGCCGTCGGTGAGGCCCTGGCCGCCGAGGGCGCCAGCCCGTCGGCCGCCGCCACCGGCGCGAGCACCGCTCCGTCCGCCGCCGCCACCGGCTCGGCGGCCCCGGCCGCCAGCGGCGCCCCGAGCGCCCAGCCCACCGCGCCGAGCGCCGCCGACCTGAGCGCCGCGATGACCCAGGGCACCGTCCCGCCGGAGCTGGCCGACGCCTTCGCGAAGCTCGACTGCACCAAGCCCGAGGTCCGCGCCGCCCAGACCGGCGCCGAGGACAAGGCCATGGTGGCCTGCTCCCAGAAGGCCGAGCACGGCTACTACGAGAAGCTGGCCCTCGGCCCCGCGGCCGTGAAGGGCGCGGACATCTCCAAGGCCCAGGCGGGCCTCGACACCCAGACCGGCGGCGGCTGGCAGGTCCAGCTGCAGTTCAACGGCGCCGGCACCGACGCCTTCTCCAAGGTCACCGGCCAGCTGGCCACCCAGACCCCGCCGGCCAACCAGTTCGCGATCGTGCTGGACAACCAGGTGGTCTCGCACCCGCAGGTCAACGGCCCGATCCCGGGCGGCAGCGCGGTCATCACCGGACAGTTCTCCCAGGCCGAGGCGCAGGACCTCTCCAACGTGCTGAGCTACGGCGCCCTGCCGCTGGAGTTCACCAAGAGCGACATCACCACCGTCTCCCCGGCGCTGGGCAGTGACCAGCTCAAGGCCGGTCTGGTCGCCGGTGCGATCGGCATGCTGCTGGTCGTCGCGTACTCGCTGATCTACTACCGCGGCCTGGGCCTGGTCTCGATCGCCGGTCTGCTCGTCTCGGCGGCCCTGACCTACTCGATCATGAGCCTGCTCGGCGGCGGGATCGGCTTCGCGCTGAACCTGCCGGCGGTCTGCGGTGCGATCGTCGCGATCGGCATCACCGCCGACTCCTTCATCGTGTACTTCGAGCGCATCCGCGACGAGGTCCGCGAGGGCGCGGCGCTGCGCCCGGCGGTCCAGCGGGCCTGGCCGCGTGCCCGGCGCACCATCCTGGTCTCGGACTTCGTGTCCTTCCTCTGTGCCGCCGTGCTCTACGTGGTCTCGGTCGGCAAGGTCCAGGGCTTCGCCTTCACCCTGGGTCTGACCACCGCGCTCGACGTCGTGGTGATCTTCCTCTTCACCAAGCCGCTGATCACGCTGCTGGCCCGGCGCAAGTTCTTCTCCGAGGGTCACCCGTGGTCCGGCCTGGACCCGAAGCGGCTGGGCGCCCGCCCGCCGCTGCGCAGCAGCCGTCGCCGTAGCTCCTCCTCTGCCGCCGTGAAGGAGGCCTGACACCGTGTCACGCTTCTCCAATCTGGGCCACCGGCTCTACCAGGGCGAGGTCAGCTTCGACTTCGTCGGGCGCCGTAAGCTCTGGTACTCGATCTCCGGTGTGATCGTGCTGGTCGCGGCGATCGGCCTGGCCATGGGCCTGCACCTGGGC
Source organism: Kitasatospora sp. NPDC048296 (assembly GCF_043201815.1). Lineage (NCBI taxonomy): Bacteria > Bacillati > Actinomycetota > Actinomycetes > Kitasatosporales > Streptomycetaceae > Kitasatospora > Kitasatospora sp. NPDC048296. The sequence continues at coordinate 66,614 of NZ_JBICZB010000031.1, read as the reverse complement.
ATCGAGTTCAAGGGCGGTTCGGTCTACACCGTGACCAAGCCCGGTCTGACCGTCTCGCAGGCGCAGGACAAGGCCGATGAGGTCGTCTCCTCGCACCCGCTGGTGCAGTCGACCGACGGCAACAAGATCCGCATCCAGGTCAGCACCGACGAGACGAAGAGCTCCGACGAGGTCCGCTCGCAGCTCGCCGAGAAGATCGGCGTGCCGCTGGACACCGTCGAGGCCCAGGTCATCGGCCCCAGCTGGGGCAAGCAGATCTCCAACAAGGCGCTCACCGGCCTGATCATCTTCATGGTCCTGGTGACGCTCTACCTGGCGATCGCCTTCGAGTGGCGGATGGCGGTGGCCGCCCTGGTCGCCCTGATCCACGACCTGCTGATCACCATCGGTGTGTACGCCCTAGTGGGCTTCGAGGTCACCCCCGGTACGGTGATCGGGTTCCTGACGATCCTCGGTTACTCGCTCTACGACACGGTCGTCGTCTTCGACACCGTGAAGGAGAACACCAAGGACCTCACCAAGCAGAACAAGCGCACCTACAGCGAGGCGGCCAACGCCGGCCTCAACCAGACCCTGGTGCGTTCGCTCAACACCACCGTGGTGGCGCTCCTGCCGGTCGCCGCGCTGCTGTTCATCGGCGGCGGCCTGCTGGGCGCCGGCACCCTGAACGACATCTCGCTCGCGCTGTTCATCGGCCTCGCGGCCGGTGCCTACTCCTCGATCTGCGTCGCCACCCCGCTGCTGGCGCAGCTCAAGGAGGAGCAGCCGGAGATGAAGGCCCTGCGCAAGCGGGTCCTGCAGCACCGGGCCGCGACCGCCAAGGCCGAGGGCTCGGACGCGACGCCGACGGACGAGGGTGCGGACGGGGACCAGCCCGCGGGTATGGTCGGTCAGCGCGGTCGGGCGGCCGGTGCCGCGCGACCCAAGGGCCGTCCGTCCACCAAGCGCTGAACCCAGACCCTAAGGACACCACCGTGACCACCGCCGACATCACCCTGGCCGAGCTGCTGAACAGCCGGATACGGGACGTCCCGGACTACCCGAAGCCGGGTGTGCTGTTCAAGGACATCGCACCGCTGCTCGCCGACGCCGAGGCCTTCGGCGCCCTGACCCGGGCGCTGGCCGACCGGGCGAAGGAGCTCGGGGCGACCAAGGTGGTGGGTCTGGAGGCGCGCGGCTTCGTGCTGGCGGCCCCGGCGGCCTTCGCGGCCGGACTGGGCTTCGTGCCGATCCGCAAGCAGGGCAAGCTGCCCGGCGACGTGTTCCGGCGCTCGTACGAGCTGGAGTACGGCTCGGCGACGCTGGAGGTGCAGTGCGACGCCTTCGAAGCCGGTGAGAAGGTGCTGGTGGTGGACGACGTGCTGGCCACCGGCGGCACCATAGGCGCCTCGCTGGACCTGGTGAAGGAGGCCGGCGCCGAGCTGGCGGGCGTCGTGGTGCTGATGGAGCTGGGCTTCCTGGACGGCCGCGAGCGGCTGGCCGGGCACCTGAACGGCGCCCCGCTGGAGACGCTGGTCACGGTCTGAGGGACGGGCTCGGCGACGGGCTGAAGGGACGGCGGTCGGATCATCCGACCGCCGTCCTTGCGTTGACGGGCCCGGCTGGATGAACACCGGGCCGCCCGGCTCGGTACCATGAAGATTCATCCCCTCCCGGTTGTGCCCGGACCGCACGGGCCTCGGCGGGGGGTCGGCCCCGGTGCCCCGAGGAGTGTCCTTGCCCGACGAGGTTGTGCCCACGGCCGCAGCGGCCGCCCCCGAAGACCGTCCCACGCCCTCGGGGGCCACCCCGGCACGCCCGGCGCCCACCTCCTCGCGCCAGCTCGCCCCGCTCAGCCGCGGCTCCGGTACCGGTGGCGGCATGCGCGCCCGCCTGGCCCGTCTCGGCGGCCAGCGCTCCAGCGTGCTCAACCCCGTGCTGGAACCGCTGTTCCGCTCGATCCGGGCGAACGACCCCAAGGCCGACCCGGCGCTGCTGCGCGACATCGAGCGTGCCTACGCCGTCGCCGAGAAGTGGCACCGCGGGCAGAAGCGCAAGAGTGGTGACCCGTACATCACCCACCCGCTGGCCGTCGCGACCATCCTCGCCGAGCTCGGCATGGACGCCCCGACGCTGATGGCCGGGCTGCTGCACGACACCGTCGAGGACACCGACTACGGCCTGGAGACCCTGCGCAAGGACTTCGGCGACTCGGTGGCCCTGCTGGTCGACGGCGTCACCAAGCTCGACCGGGTCAAGTTCGGCGAGGCCGCCCAGGCCGAGACCGTCCGCAAGATGGTCGTGGCGATGGCCAAGGACCCGCGGGTCCTGGTGATCAAGCTGGCCGACCGCCTGCACAACATGCGCACGATGCGCTACCTCAAGCGGGAGAAGCAGGAGAAGAAGGCCCGCGAGACGCTGGAGATCTACGCCCCGCTGGCGCACCGGCTGGGCATGAACACCATCAAGTGGGAGCTGGAGGATCTCGCCTTCGCGATCCTCTACCCCAAGATGTACGACGAGATCGTCCGGCTGGTCGCCGAGCGCGCCCCCAAGCGGGACGAGTACCTGGCGACCGTCATCGACCAGGTCCAGGCGGACCTACGCGGCGCCCGGATCACCGCCTCCGTCACCGGCCGGCCGAAGCACTACTACTCGGTCTACCAGAAGATGATCGTCCGGGGCCGGGACTTCGCCGAGATCTACGACCTGGTGGGCATCCGGGTCCTGGTCGACACCGTCCGCGACTGCTACGCGGCGCTGGGCACCATCCACGCGCGGTGGAACCCGGTGCCGGGGCGGTTCAAGGACTACATCGCGATGCCCAAGTTCAACATGTACCAGTCGCTGCACACCACGGTGATCGGTCCCGGCGGCAAGCCCGTCGAACTCCAGATCCGCACCTTCGACATGCACCGGCGGGCCGAGTACGGCATCGCCGCCCACTGGAAGTACAAGCAGCGCGCGGTCGCCGGGGCGTCCAAGGTCCGCACCGACACCCCGACCCAGGTCCGCAAGGACGACAAGGCCGGCGCCGTCAACGAGATGGCCTGGTTGCGGCAGCTGCTGGACTGGCAGAAGGAGACCGCCGACCCGGGCGAGTTCCTGGAGTCGCTCCGCTTCGACCTGGCCAGCAACGAGGTCTTCGTCTTCACCCCCAAGGGTGACGTGATAGCCCTGCCCGCCGGGGCGACCCCGGTCGACTTCGCCTTCGCGGTGCACACCGAGGTCGGCTACCGGACCATAGGGGCCCGGGTCAACGGACGGCTGGTGCCGCTGGAGTCGACGCTGGAGAACGGCGACACCGTCGAGGTGTTCACCTCCAAGGCGGAGAACGCCGGCCCGTCCCGGGACTGGCTGGGCTTCGTCAAGTCACCGCGCGCCCGCAACAAGATCCGCGCCTGGTTCTCCAAGGAGCGCCGCGAGGAGGCGATCGAGCACGGCAAGGAGGCGATCGTCCGGGCGATGCGCAAGCAGGGCCTGCCGATCCAGCGGATCCTGACCGGCGACTCGCTGGTCACCCTGGCCCACGAGATGCGCTACCCCGACATCTCCTCGCTCTACGCCGCCATCGGCGAGGGGCACGTCGCTGCGCAGAACATCGTCCAGAAGCTGGTCCAGGCGCTCGGCGGCGAGGAGGGCGCGACCGAGGACCTGGCCGAGACCGCGACCCCGACCCACGACACCCGCCGGGCCGTCCGCCGCCGGGCCAAGGGCGACCCGGGCGTGATCGTCAAGGGTGTCGAGGACGTCTGGGTCAAGCTGTCCCGCTGCTGCACCCCGGTGCCGGGCGACCCGATCGTCGGCTTCGTCACCCGCGGCAACGGCGTCTCGGTGCACCGCGCCGACTGCGTCAACGTCGAGTCGCTGAGCCAGCAGCCCGAGCGGATGATCGACGTCGAGTGGGCGGCCACCCAGTCCTCGGTCTTCCTGGTGGCCATCCAGGTCGAGGCGCTGGACCGCTCCCGGCTGCTCTCGGACGTCACCCGGGTGCTCTCCGACCAGCACGTCAACATCCTGTCGGCGGCGGTCCAGACCTCCCGGGACCGGGTGGCGATGAGCCGCTTCACCTTCGAGATGGGCGACCCGAAGCACCTGGGCCACGTGCTCAAGGCGGTGCGCGGCGTCGAGGGCGTGTACGACGTCTACCGCGTCACCTCCGCCCGCAAGTGACCACGGCATGAGGAAGGCCCCCGGGGAGCTCCCCGGGGGCCTTCGCCGTTCAGTCGGCTGGGATCAGCCGCTGAACTCGTCCTGGCTCTTGTGCGCCTGCTCCAGCAGCGTCTGCACGCCCGCCAGCTCGGACTCCAGCTTGGCGGCCCTGGAGGCGTTGCCGGCCGCGCGGGCCTTGTCCAGGTCGGCCTGCAGCTTGTCGGCCTTCGCCTGGAACAGGCCCACCATGCCGGCCGCGCGGGCCTTGGCCTCCGGGTTGGAGCGCTTCCACTCGGCGTCCTCGGCCTCGCGGATCGCCCGCTCGACCGCGTTCAGCCGGCCGTCCAGCTTCGGACGGACGTCGCGCGGCACGTGCCCGATCGCCTCCCAGCGCTCGTTGACGTCGCGCAGCGCGGCCTTGGCGGCCTTCAGGTCGGTGATCGGCAGGATCGCCTCGGCCTCGGCGGCCAGCGCCTCCTTGAGCTTCTGGTTGCCCACCTGCTCGGCGTCCCGCTCGCTGAACACCGCGGAACGGGCCTGGAAGAAGACGTCCTGCGCGCCGCGGAACCGCGCCCACAGCTCGTCCTCGACGTCCCGCTGCGCCCGGCCGGCGGCCTTCCAGCGCGCCATCAGGTCGCGGTAGGCGGCCGCGGTGCTGCCCCAGTCGGTGGACGAGGACAGCGCCTCGGCCTCGGTGACCAGCGCCTCCTTGGTCTGCCGGGCGTGGTCGCGCTCGGCGTCCAGGGTGGCGAAGTGCGCCTTGCGGTGCTTGGAGAAGACCGAGCGGGCGTGCGAGAAGCGGTGCCACAGCTCGTCGTCGCTCTTGCGGTCCAGCCGCGGCAGGCCCTTCCAGGTCTCCACCAGGGCGCGCAGCCGGTCCCCGGCCTCCCGCCACTGGGTGGACTCGGCGAGCTGCTCGGCCTCGGCGACCAGGGCCTCCTTGGCGGAGCGGGTCTCGTCCTGGGCCTTGGCGCGGGCGGCCTTGCGCTCCTCCCGCCGGCTCTCGATCTCACCGGCGAGCGTGTCCAGCCGCTTGGCCAGCGCGTCCAGGTCCCCCACCGCGTGCCCCTCGGTCACCTGCGCGCGGAGGTGCTCCAGCGCGGTCTGGGCGTCCTTGGCGGCCAGGTCGGTGGTGCGCACCCGCTTCTCCAGCAGGCCGATCTCCACCTCGATGCCCTGGTACTTGCGCTCGAAGTAGGCGAGGGCCTCCTCGGGCGAGCCGGCCTGCCAGGAACCCACGACGCGTTCGCCGTCGGCCGTCCTGACGTACACCGTGCCCTGCTCGTCCACACGGCCCCACGGGTCGCTGCTCATAGCGCGTCCTCCACATGACGTCGCGCCCGCGCCGGGGCGGCGCGCGTCCGTCGTCCACAGTTGATGTGCGGCGGACCGATGAGTCCGCCGTCCCCGTCCGCCGTGCCTTGCTGCCGCGGGTGACGGCTGGGCGGGTCCGGGCACCCTATACAACGCCAACATAGGCGACCAGGCCCGGTGCTGTCCGCATCCGGGCCGGGCGATTTCGTTCCGGGGCCCGGCGGGGGCGCCCCCGGGCGCCCGCCGCCGAAGACCTCGGGGTCTGTCAACCCTTCGACACGGTAACCGAGTTGAAGGTGACGTCGGCCATCGGGTGGCCGTCCGAAGAACCCTCCAGGGTGCCCGCGGCGGCGATCTTCTGGACCACGTCCAGGCCGCCGGTGATTTTGCCGAAGGGGATGTAGTTCGGGGGCAGCTGGGTGTCCTTGTAGACCAGGAAGAACTGGCTGCCGTTGGTGTCCGGGCCGGAGTTGGCCATCGCCACGGTGCCCGCCGGGTAGGCGGCGCCGGTCAGGTTCTCGTCCTTGAACTTGTAGCCGGGGCCGCCCATGCCGCCCGGGACGGTCGCGCTGGCGGTCGGGTCCCCGCACTGGAGCACGAAGATGCCGTCGGTGGTGAGGCGGTGGCACTTGGTGTGGTCGAAGAACTGCTCACCGGCCAGGAAGGCGAAGGAGTTCACGGTGTGCGGGGCCTTGGCCGCGTCCAGCGCGACCGTCACCTTGCCGCAGTTGGTGTCCAGCGCCATGGTGTACGAGCCGCTCGGGTCGATCGTCATGGCCGGCTCGGTCTTGAACTGCTTGCCGTTGGGCGCGCCCGGCGCCGGGGCGGCGCAGCCGTCGACCGGCTTGCGGGTCGGGGCGGCCGGCTGGGTGGGGGTGGCCTGGGTCGGCGCGGCCTGGGGGGAGGAGGCGGCCGAAGTCGCCTTGTCCGAGTCGAACGCGCCGGTGGCGAACAGCGTGCCGCCGCCGGCCAGCACCACGACGGCGAGCGAGGTGCCCATGATCGTGTTGCGGCGCTTGCGGGCGGCCGCCGCCTCGGCGCGGCGCTTCTCCTGGCGCTCGAATTTCTCGCGGGCGAGCTGCCGCCGCCGCTGTTCGCTGCTGACCACCGGCCGTGTCTCCTGAGGATGTGCGGAAAGAGTGGATGGATTCCGAAGCGGATCATCGCATCCATCGGCGGCCAAGTGTAGGGACCGGGCCCGTAAGAACACGGTGAACCGCCCCGACGGCCCGGCCCGCCACCGTGATCTGGTTCGCAACCGGACCCGGCCCGCCGGTAGGCTGCCCTTACACATCACTACTGGTAGCCATCGCAGCCTGTCGCCGCACACCCGAAGGACGCGCGTGTTCATCGCCGGATTCCCCGCTGGAGCCTGGGGCACCAACTGCTACCTGGTCGCGCCGGCGGCGGGCGAGGAGTGCGTCATCGTCGACCCCGGCCACCAGGCCGCCCGCGGCGTCGAGGAGCTCGTCCGCGAGCACCGGCTGAAGCCCGTCGCCGTGCTGCTCACCCACGGCCACATCGACCACGTCGCCTCGGTGGTCCCGGTCTGCGGCGCCCGCGGCGTCCCGGCCTGGATCCACCCCGAGGACCGGTACATGATGGCCGACCCGGAGAAGGCGCTCGGCCGCTCCCTGGGCACCCAGCTGATGGGCGAGCTCACCGTCGGCGAGCCCGACGACGTGCGCGAGCTCACCGACGGCAGCGTGCTGGAGCTGGCCGGCCTGAAGCTGACCGTGGACCACGCCCCGGGCCATACCGGGGGGTCGGTGACCTTCCGGACGCCCGGTGCCGAGGACCTCCCCCCGGTGCTGTTCTCGGGCGACCTGCTGTTCGCCGGCTCCATCGGGCGTACCGACCTCCCGGGCGGGGACAGCGAGGCGATCATGAGCTCGCTGGCCCGGGTGTGCCTGCCCCTCGACGATTCCACCGTGGTCCTCTCCGGCCACGGCGGTCAGACCACCATCGGCCGCGAGCGCGCCACCAACCCCTACCTCCGACAGGCAGCGGGGGCGGCCGGCGCCCCGGCTTTCCCGCGACGAGGAATGTGACGGAAGAGAAGTTGAGCACCTTCACCGCCCCCAAGGGCACCTACGACCTGCTGCCCCCCAGCTCCGCGACCTTCCTGGCGATCCGCGAGCGCATCGCCGCGCCCGCCCGCCGGGCCGGTTACGGCTACATCGAGACCCCGGTCTTCGAGGACGTGAAGCTGTTCTCGCGCGGTGTCGGCGAGTCCACCGACATCGTCACCAAGGAGATGTTCTCCCTCACCAAGCGCGGCAAGGAGGACCTCGCGCTGCGCCCCGAGGGCACCGCCTCGGTGCTGCGCGCCGCGCTCCAGGCCAACCTGCACAAGGCGGGCAACCTGCCGGTCAAGCTCTGGTACTCCGGCTCGTACTACCGCTACGAGCGCCCGCAGGCCGGCCGCTACCGCCAGTTCTCCCAGATCGGCGCCGAGGCGATCGGCGCCGAGGACCCGGCGCTGGACGCCGAGCTGATCATCCTGGCCGACGACGCCTTCCGCTCGCTGGGCCTGAGCAACTACTCGCTGCTGCTCAACAGCCTCGGCGACAAGCAGTGCCGCCCGGTCTACCGCACCGCCCTGATCGAGTTCCTGTCCGGCCTGGACCTCGACGAGGAGACCCGCCGCCGCGCCGAGATCAACCCGCTGCGCGTCCTGGACGACAAGCGCGAGTCGGTGCAGGAGCAGCTGGTCGGCGCCCCGATGCTGCGCGACTTCCTGTGCGAGGACTGCAAGGCGTACGACGAGAAGGTCCGCGAGCTGCTCACCGCCAACGGCGTGGCCTTCGTCGACGACCCGAAGCTGGTCCGCGGTCTGGACTACTACACCCGCACCACCTTCGAGTTCGTGCACAACGGCCTCGGTGCCCAGTCCGCGATCGGCGGCGGCGGCCGCTACGACGGCCTGTCCGAGATGATCGGCGGCCCGGCGCTGCCGTCCGTCGGCTGGGCCCTCGGCGTGGACCGTACCTACCTGGCGTTGGAGGCCGAGGGCGTCGTCCTCGACCTGCCGGCCGCCACCTCGGTCTTCGCCGTCGCGCTCGGCGAGGAGGCCAAGAACGTCCTGTTCGCCAAGGTGGTCGAGCTGCGCCGGGCCGGCGTCGCCACCGACCTCGCCTTCGGCGTCAAGACCATCAAGAACGCCATGAAGTCCGCCGACCGGTCCGGCGCCCGCTTCGCCCTGATCGCCGGTGACCGGGACCTCGCCGAGGGCGTCGTCCAGCTCAAGGACATGAGCACCGGCGAGCAGACCCCCGTCGCCCTCGACGCACTCGTCACCACCCTGAAGGAGAAGCAGCTGTGATCCGCACGCACGACGCGGGCACGCTCCGCCCGGAGCACGCAGGCACCACCGTCACCCTGGCCGGCTGGGTCGCCCGCCGCCGCGACCACGGCGGCGTGGCCTTCATCGACCTGCGCGACGCCTCCGGCACCGTGCAGATCGTGGTCCGCGACCTGGACTCGGTGCACGGCCTTCGCGCCGAGTACTGCGTCAAGGTCGTCGGCGACGTCCGGGTCCGCCCCGAGGGCAACGAGAACCCGGAGATCCCGACCGGCGCCGTCGAGGTCGTCGTCAGCGGGATCGAGGTGCTCTCCGAGGCCGCCCCGCTGCCGTTCCCGGTCGCCGAGTACGAGCCGGGCACGGTCAACGAGGAGGTCCGGCTGCGCTACCGCTACCTGGACCTGCGCCGCGAGGGCCCGGCCAAGGGCCTGCGGCTGCGCTCCAAGGTCAACAACATCATCCGCCGGGTGATGGAGGAGAACGACTTCCTCGACATCGAGACGCCGTACCTCACCCGCTCCACCCCCGAGGGCGCCCGCGACTTCCTCGTCCCGGTCCGCCTGCAGCCCGGCCACTGGTACGCGCTGCCGCAGTCGCCCCAGCTGTTCAAGCAGCTGCTGATGGTGGCCGGCATGGAGCGCTACTACCAGATCGCCCGCTGCTTCCGCGACGAGGACTTCCGCGCCGACCGCCAGCCGGAGTTCACCCAGCTGGACATCGAGGCCTCGTTCGTCGACCAGGAGGACATCCTGGCCCTCGGCGAGAAGATCATCGGCGCCGTCTGGCGCGAGGTGCACGGGTACGAGATCCCCAACCCGCTGCCGCGGATGACCTACGCGGACGCGATGGGCCGCTACGGCTCCGACAAGCCGGACGTCCGCTTCGGCCAGGAACTCACCGACCTCACCGAGTACTTCAAGGGCACCGAGTTCCGCGTCTTCCAGGCCCCGTACGTCGGCGCCGTGGTCATGCCGGGCGGCGCCTCGCAGCCGCGCAAGCAGCTGGACGCCTGGCAGGACTGGGCCAAGGCGCGCGGCGCCAAGGGCCTCGCCTACGTGCTGATCGACGCCGAGACCGGCGAGCTGCGCGGCCCGGTCGCCAAGAACCTCTCCGAGGAGCACCTGGCCGGCCTCGCCGCCGCGGCCGGTGCCAAGAACGGCGACGCGGTCTTCTTCGCCGCCGGCAAGGAGCGCGCCTCGCAGGAGCTGCTGGGCGCCGCCCGTCTGGAGATCGGCCGCCGCTGCGAGCTGATCGACGAGTCCAAGTGGGCCTTCCTCTGGGTCGTCGACTTCCCGATGTTCGAGCCGATCGAGGACGACAAGGGCGCGTTCCAGGGCTGGCACGCGGTGCACCACCCGTTCACCGCCCCGACCGCGGAGTCGCTGGCCACCTTCGACACCGACCCGGGCGCGGCCCTGTCCAACGCCTACGACCTGGTCCTCAACGGCTCGGAGCTGGGCGGCGGTTCGATCCGTATCCACCAGCGCGAGGTCCAGAAGCGGGCGTTCGACGCGATCGGCCTCTCCGAGGAGGAGGCGGCCTCGCAGTTCGGCTTCCTGCTGGACGCCTTCAACTACGGCCCGCCGCCGCACGGTGGTGTCGCCTTCGGCCTCGACCGGATCGTCACCCTGCTGGGCGGGTACGACACCATCCGCGACGTCATCGCCTTCCCGAAGACGTCCACCGGCGGTGACCCGCTGACCGGCGCCCCGACCCCGATCACCCCGGCGCAGCGCCGCGAGGCCGGCGTCGACGCCCAGCCGAAGGTCCGCGAGGACGCCAAGTCGGAGGCGCAGCCCAAGGGCTGACACGGCGTCATCGGCTAACCTTCAACGGCCCCGGACGGTCCACCCACCGTCCGGGGCCGGTCCACAACGACGTGTGACACAGGGAGGGTTGACTCATGCAGGTCACTCAGGTCACCACGAGGGTCGAAAGCCCGCAGGACGCCCCGGCGACCAGACGGGTCCACATGGCCGCGTTCCCCGGCCCGGACGAGGCGGACCTGGTGGACGCGCTGCGCCGCGATCCGGCCTGGCTGCCCGGCCTGTCGGTGGTCGCCGTGGACGAGGGCGGGCTGGTGATCGGACACGCCCTGCTGACCCGGCTGCGGGTCGGCGACGGCGGTGGCGGCGCCGGCAACGCGCTGGCGCTCGCGCCGGTCGCGGTCGCGCCGGAGTGGCAGCGCAAGGGCGTCGGCGAACTCGTCGTCCGGGCCGCGCTGTCGGCGGCCGAGGAGGCGGGGGAGAAGCTGGTGGTCGTCCTCGGCGATCCGGACTACTACGGCAGGTTCGGCTTCACCCCGGCCGGGCGGCACGAGGTCACCGGCCCGTTCGAGGTGCCGGACGCGTACTTCCAGGTGCTGCCGCTGGCGGCGTACGACGGCGGTCCGCGCGGGCTGTGTCGCTACCCGGAGCCCTTCGTCGGGGTCTGATCGCCCTTTTCGCTCCGCCGACCTGCGAGGCCACCGTTCTGCGCCTACGGTGAAGGGTCATCAGCAGCAGTCGGACGGAGGACCCGAGGGTGACCACCGAGGAGCGGGCCGCGAACCCGGAGCGACTGGCGAGGAGGCCGTACGAGCGGGAGCTGCTGCGGCTGCAGCAGGAGTTGGTGAAGCTCCAGGAGTGGGTGCGGGTCGAGGGGGCCCGCGTGGTGGTGGTCTTCGAGGGGCGGGACGCGGCCGGCAAGGGCGGCGCGATCAAGCGGGTGACGGAGTACCTGAACCCGCGCATCGCCAGGGTCGTGGCGCTTCCCACCCCGACCGAGCGGCAGAAGACCCAGTGGTACTTCCAGCGGTACGTCGACCAGCTGCCGGCGGCCGGGGAGATCGTGCTGTTCGACCGCAGCTGGTACAACCGGGCCGGGGTCGAGCGGGTTATGGGCTTCTGCACCGACGAGGAGTACTGGCAGTTCCTGCACCAGTGCCCGACCTTCGAGCAGATGCTGATCGAGGCGGGCATCCTGCTGCGCAAGTACTGGTTCTCGGTGAGCGACACGGAGCAGGAGCGGCGGTTCCGGGACCGGCTGGAGGACCCGATGAAGCGCTGGAAGCTCTCCCCGATGGACGTCGAGTCCATCGAGCACTGGGAGGACTACTCGCGCGCCAAGGACGAGATGTTCCTGCACACCGACACCCCGGACTCGCCCTGGCACGTGGTGGAGAGCGACGACAAGCGCCGGGCCCGGATCAACATGATCGCCCATCTGCTCTCCACCGTGCCGTACCACGAGATCACCCCGCCCAGGATCGAGCTGCCGCCCCGCCCGGCCCCGCGCGGCTACCAGCGGCCCCCGCGCGATCTGCAGAAGTACGTTCCGGATCACGCTGCCGGACTGGAGTAGACAGGGCGCGCCGGGCGCTGCTGTCGAGGACGGCCCGGCGGGGCGCCCGGGCGGCCGGAGGAGTCCGAGGCCGTGCCGCCGGACCGGCGAGCCCTGCAGGGACAGGGCTGTCGGTCGCCTCAACTAGGCTTCCGGTGTGGACGAACCGGACCTCTTCACCGCCGCCGCCGAGGAACGCCAGAGCAAGGAGCCCGGGCGGGCGCCCCTGGCCGTACGCATGCGCCCGCGCACCCTGGACGAGGTGGCCGGGCAGCGGCAGCTGCTGAAGCCCGGGTCCCCGCTGCGGCGGCTGGTCGCGAACTCGCGCGGGCCGGCGGCCACCAGCTCGGTGATCCTCTGGGGGCCGCCCGGCACCGGCAAGACCACTCTCGCCCATGTGATCAGCCAGGCCGTGGAGGGCCGCTTCGTCGAGCTGTCCGCGATCACCGCCGGGGTCAAGGAGGTCCGGGCGGTGATCGACGGCGCCCGGCGGGCGGTCGGCATGTCCGGCCGGGAGACGGTGCTCTTCCTGGACGAGATCCACCGCTTCTCCAAGGCCCAGCAGGACTCGCTGCTGCCGGCCGTGGAGAACCGCTGGGTCACCCTGATCGCGGCGACCACCGAGAACCCGTACTTCTCGGTGATCTCCCCGCTGCTGTCCCGCTCGCTGCTGCTCACCCTGGAGTCGCTGACCGACGAGGACATCCGGGCGCTGCTGCGCCGCGCGGTGGCCGACGAGCGCGGCCTGGAGGGCGCCCTGGAGCTGACCGCGGAGGCCGAGGACCACCTGGTGCGGCTGGCCGGCGGGGACGCCCGGCGGGCGCTCACCACGCTGGAGGCGGCGGCCGGGGCGGCGCTGGAGAAGGGCGAGGCGAGCATCACGCTGGCCACCACCGAGACCGCCGTCAACCAGGCGGCGGTGCGCTACGACAAGGACGGCGACCAGCACTACGACGTGGCCAGCGCGCTGATCAAGTCGATCCGCGGCAGCGACGTGGACGCCACCCTGCACTACCTGGCCCGGATGATCGAGGCGGGGGAGGACCCGCGGTTCATCGCCCGGCGGCTGATGATCTCGGCCAGCGAGGACGTCGGCCTGGCGGACCCGACGGCGCTGCAGACGGCGGTGGCGGCGGCCCAGGCGGTGGCGCTGATCGGCTTCCCGGAGGCCCGGATCATCCTGTCCCAGGCCGCGATCGCGCTGGCGCTGGCGCCGAAGTCCAACTCGGCCTACCTGGCGATCGACGCGGCGCTGGCGGACGTCCGGCAGGGCCTGGCGGGCGCGGTGCCGCCGCACCTGCGGGACGCCCACTACGGCGGTGCGGGCAAGCTCGGCCACGGCAAGGGCTACCAGTACCCGCACGACCTGCCGGAGGGCATCGCGGCTCAGCAGTACGCGCCGGACGCGGTGCACGGCAGGGAGTACTACCGGCCGAACCGGCGCGGCGGCGAGGTCCGGTACGCGGACACCGTGGAGTGGACGCGCGGGCGGCTGCGGGGGGAACGCAGGGTGGAGCGGAAGGCGGAGAAGGTGGAGCAGGCCGACACGGCCGACAGGACCGAGAAGGAGACCGATCGGCAGCCCGGGGAAAAGGGCGACTGAGCCGGCGGTATACTTCGTCGGAGTGCCATGTCCCGGGACGGCGGCGGGGGAGACCCCACCGACCGGCCGCACCAGCGGGGCACTGGCCGTAGGCCTCCGTCAGGAGGCCCGCACCAGGAGCGTCGCGCACCGTTTTCGGTGTCGCGGACGGCCCGGCTTCCGGGCCCTTCGTGTGACCAGCACTTTCGTGCCCGGCTCCGGAGAGCGGCTGATCCCTTCGCGCATGCGTCGGGGTTTTCTCCGGGTCGCGACATGCGACCTCCGTCAACACCTGGTGAAAGCCGTATTCGTAAGCAAGGAAGGTTTGGTTCATGGCGAACCAGAAGCGTCCCAAGGTCAAGATCGCGCGTGCGCTCGGCGTGCCGCTGACCCCGAAGTCCGTCAAGTACTTCGAGGCCCGCCCGTACCCGCCCGGCCAGCACGGCCGTGGCCGCAAGCAGAACTCGGACTACAAGGTCCGTCTGCTCGAGAAGCAGCGTCTTCGCGCCCAGTACGACCTGAGCGAGAAGCAGCTGTCGCGCGCGTTCGACCGCGCCAAGAAGGCCGAGGGCAAGACCGGTGAGGCGCTCGTCGCCGAGCTGGAGACCCGTCTGGACTCGCTGGTGCTGCGTTCGGGCATCGCCCGCACCATCTACCAGGCCCGCCAGATGGTCGTCCACGGCCACATCGAGGTCAACGGTGGCAAGGTCAACAAGCCGTCGTTCCAGATGAAGCCGGGCTTCGTGGTCACCGTCCGCGAGCGCAGCAAGGAGAAGGTCCCCTTCCAGGTCGCCCGTGAGGGTGGCTACGCGGGTGAGGGCCAGACCCCGAAGTACCTCGAGGTCAACCTGAAGGCCCTGGCCTTCCGCCTGGACCGTGCGCCGCAGCGCAAGGAGGTCCCGGTGATCTGTGACGAGCAGCTGGTCGTCGAGTACTACTCGCGCTGACCCGCGCTCGGTTCCGCAGTTCGCGAAACCACAGCGAGCCCCCGTCGCCTTTCGAGGCGGCGGGGGCTCGCTGCTCGGTGCGGTCAGACGCTCTCGCCGGTCATCGCGGCGGCCAGCCGCAGGTGCGGGCGGGCCTCCTCGGCGCGGCCCTGGCGCTCCAGGGTGCGGCCGAGCAGCAGCCGGGCGTAGTCCTCGGCCGGGTCGAGGTCGAGGATCCGGCGCAGTTCGGCCTCGGCGCGGCCGAGCTGGGCGGAGTGGTAGTAGCTGCGGGCCAGCAGCAGCCGGACGGAGAGGCTGGCCGGCTCCTCGGTCAGCACGCCTTCGAGCATGCGGGCGGCATCGGCGTACGCCTTGGACTCGAAGTAGAAGTTCGCGAGGCGGTACTCGTCGTGGAGGGCCATGGTGCTCCTTCCGGGTAGTTCCTTGCCTCCTCAAGCAATCGGCAAGTTTCAGCTATTCCGCACCGGCGAGGGCGCCGGCGCGGGCGGCGCCGAGCAGGGGCGGGGGCCCGGCTCCGGGCCGTCCGCCGAGCCCCCGCCGCCGAGCGCCCGGGAGACGGCGGCGTCCAGGTCCAGCCGGGTGCCGGCCTGGTAGTACTCCTCGTACTCCTGCTCGGTCAGCCCGGCCCGGGCCCGCTCGGCGCACTCCTGGTGGGTGCCGAAGAAGGAGCGCGAGCCCAGGAAGGGGTTGCCGACAGTCCGCCAGATCCGGTGCGCGGCGCCCTGCAGCACCCGGGCCTCGCACAGGTCGGCGGGCTCGCCCGGGCCGGCCGGCTCGGTCTCCAGCAGCGCCAGCAGGTCGATCCCCAGCACGATGCCGAGCAGGTCGTGGAAGAGGTGGTTCAGCCGCACGCACTCCCGGGCCAGGGCGCGGGCCGACCGGACCGCGCCGTCCAGGTAGTGCGAGTACGCCGACGCGTACAGCACGTAGGCGTACGCCCACTGCTCGCCGTGCTCCTCACACACCTCGCGGGCCTGGCCGAACCAGAGCTCGCCGCTGTCCTGGTCGCCCTGGAACAGGTAGGCGAGGCCCAGCTCGATCATGCCCATCACGACGTTGCTGTTGAGCTCGCCGATGGTCCGGTAGTGCCAGAGCGCCTCCTCGAACAGCTCGGCGGCGCGCTCCGGGTCGTCGCCGATCAGGGCGGCGCAGCCCTGGCGGTGGACGGCGTAGGCGAGGGCCCGGTCGTCGCCGGTGTCCAGGGCCTGGCGGCGGCACTCCTCCAGAGCCGGACGGGCGGCGCCGAGGTCGCCCTGCAGGGTGGCCATGTAACCGGTCACCCAGAGGGCCTTGGCGCGGGCCTCGGTGGGTTCGCGGTCCAGGGTGAGCGCCCGGTCCAGCCAGTGCCGGCCCTCGCCGAGGTGGCCGCAGCCGACCCAGTAGAACCACAGGGTGCCGGCCAGCAGCAGGGCGATCTGCTCCTCACCGGGCTCGGCGAGGCAGAACTCCAGCGCGGCCCGCAGGTTGGTGTGGGCGAGCCCGGTGCGTTCGGCGGTCTCGGCCTGCCGGGGGCCGAACCACTCGACCTCGCCCCAGGTGGCGACGCCCAGGTACCAGTCCCGGTGGCGGCGCAGCAGCCGCGGCTCCTCGCCGGCGGCGCGCAGCCAGTGGCCGCCGTACTCGCGCAGGGTGTCCAGCAGGCGGAAGCGGACGCCGAAGGTGCTGTCCTCGCGCAGGACGACGGACTTGGCGATGAGTTCGTCGAGCAGGTCGAGTACGTCCTCGGGCTCGATGCCGTCGCCGGCGCAGATGTACTCGGCGGCCTCCAGGTCGAAGCTGCCGGCGAAGATCGACAGGCGGGCCCAGAGTAAACGTTCCTGCGCTGTGCAGAGCTCGTGGCTCCAGCCGATCGTGGTGCGCATGGTCTGGTGTCTGGGCAGCGCCGTTCGGCTGCCCCCGGTGAGCAGCCGGAACCGGTCGTTCAACCGGGCGGTGATCTGCTCCACCGACAGCGCCCGCAGCCGCCCGGCCGCCAGCTCCACGGCCAGCGGGATGCCGTCCAGCCGGCGGCAGAGCAGGCCGACCGCCTCCGCGTTGGCCGCGGTCACCTCGAAGGAGGGCAGCACCGCCCGGGCCCGGTCGGCGAACAGCCGCACCGCGTCCGGCAGCGTGCCCGTCGGTCTGTCCGGCAGCGGGTCGACCGGCAGCGGGGCCAGGGTCAGCACGTGCTCGCCCGAGGCCCGCAGAGCGGAGCGGCTGGTGGCCAGCACCCGCAGCCCGGGCAGCGCGCGCAGCAGCGCGTCGGCCAGCTCGGCGCAGGCCTCCACCAGGTGCTCGCAGCCGTCCAGCACCAGCAGCAGGCGGCGCCCGGCCAGCCGCTCGCCCAGCACGTCCAGCGGCGGGCGGGCGGTGCCGTCGGTCAGTCGCAGCGCCTCCAGCACGGCGTGGCCGAGCAGCAGCGGGTCCTGCACCGGGGCCACGTCCACCAGCCAGGTGCCGTCCGGGAAGGCGCCGGCCGCCCGGGCCGCGGCGCGCAGCGCGAGCCGGCTCTTGCCCACCCCACCGGGCCCGGTCACGGTCACCAGTCGGGCGCCGGCGAGCAGGCCCGCCAGCGCGACCAGTTCCCGTTGCCGCCCGACGAAGCCGGTCACCTCGGCCGGCAGCCGGCCGGGCTCCGGCTCGCGCGGCCACGCCGCGGGCTGTGCTCTCCAGTCGCCGGCCAAGCGCTGCTCCCCGTTGTTCCGGGCCCGGACCGTCGAGGTCCGGACGTGCGTCGGGCCGTACGGGCGACGGCCCGCCTGGCAGAACGAGGTGACCGGCCGGTAGGTTACGCGCGCGGTTCGCACACCCGGGCGAGGCCACCGTCGACGGCCCGGTCCGGAAACCGGGTGTGGGCGCGATAGGGTTTGGCTTGGAGAACAGCAAGGCGAGGGAGCGCGCAGAAGTGTCCGTGGGAGAGCTGGCCGGATTGCTCGTCGCCGTGTTCTGGGCGGTCCTGGTCACCCTGCTCGCCGTGGTGCTGGTCCGTCTCTCGCGGGTGCTGAAGGAGGCCACTGTCCTGGTCTCCGCCGTCACCGAACAGGCCGTGCCGCTGCTGACCGAGGCGGGCGCCGCGGTGCGCAGCGCCAACGAGCAGCTGGAGCGGGTGGACGAGATCACCGCCAACGTGCAGGACGCCGCCGCCAACGCCAACGCGCTGTCCTCCACCGTCGCCGCCACGCTGGGTGGACCGCTGGTGAAGGTCGCGGCCTTCAGCTACGGCGTCCGCAAGGCCGTCGCCAAGCAGCAGGGCGGTCTGTCGACCGTGCCGACCCAGGCCGGTGACCGCGAGGAGCTCGCCCGGCTGATCAGGGCCGAGGTGCGCGCCGCGACCGCGCCCAGGAACGGCCTGCTCTCCAGGGTCCGGCGCGTGGTGAGGGGCTGACGACATGGCACGCATCTTCTGGATGGCGGTTGGCGCCGGCGCCACCGTCTGGGCCATGAAGAAGGCCAACGCGGCCGTTCACCGGCTCACCCCCGACAGCCTCTCCGGCACCGCCGCGCGTGGTGCGCTGCACCTGGGCGACCTCGCCAAGCAGTTCGCCCAGGACGTGCGGGCCGGCATGGCCGAGCGCGAGGAGCAGCTGAAGGACGACCTCGGACTGCGCGGCACCGCCGTCGTCGAGCCCCGCAGCACCCGCCGGGTGCTGCGCGGTGAGCCGCAGTACCGAGCTATCTCGGCGGCGCCCGGTCGCCCGGCCGCCGCCCTGCCACCCGCTCGCACCCTGCCCGACGGTAGGGGCCGCACCACCCCACAGACCATTGAAGAGACGCCCCGCCGAGCCCTGCCGCGGGGCGGAACGAACCGGAAGGACCACTAATGGAGTCGGCTGAGATCCGCCGCCGCTGGCTGCGCTTCTTCGAGGAGCGCGGCCACACCGTCGTTCCGTCGGCGTCCCTGGTCGCCGACGACCCCACCCTGCTGCTCGTCAACGCCGGCATGGTGCCGTTCAAGCCCTACTTCCTGGGCGAGGTCAAGCCGCAGTTCTCGCGCGCCACCAGCGTCCAGAAGTGCGTGCGCACCCTGGACATCGAGGAGGTCGGGAAGACCACCCGGCACGGCTCCTTCTTCCAGATGTGCGGCAACTTCTCCTTCGGCGACTACTTCAAGGAAGGGGCCATCAAGTTCGCGTGGGAGCTGCTCACCACTCCCGTCGCGGACGGCGGCTACGGCCTGGAGAAGGAGAAGCTCTGGATCACCGTCTACAAGGACGACGACGAGGCCGAGCAGATCTGGCGTGACGTCATCGGCGTGCCCTCCGAGCGGATCCAGCGCCTCGGCATGAAGGACAACTTCTGGTCGATGGGCGTCCCCGGCCCGTGCGGCCCGTGCTCGGAGATCAACTACGACCGCGGCCCCGCGTACGGCGAGGAGGGCGGCCCGGCCGTCAACGGCGAGCGCTACCTGGAGATCTGGAACCTGGTCTTCATGCAGTACGAGCGCGGCCACGGCGACGGCAAGGACGGGTTCGAGATCCTCGGCGACCTGCCGAGCAAGAACATCGACACCGGTCTCGGCCTGGAGCGCCTCGCCGCCATCCTGCAGGGCGTCGACAACCTCTTCGAGATCGACACCAGCCGGATGATCCTCGACCGCGCCGCCGAGCTGACCGGCCACACCTACGGCGCCGACCACAAGTCGGACGTGTCGCTGCGCGTGGTCACCGACCACATCCGCACCGCGCTGATGCTGGTCGGCGACGGCGTCACCCCCGGCAACGAGGGCCGCGGCTACGTGCTGCGCCGCATCCTGCGCCGCGCCATCCGCAACATGCGCCTGCTGGGCGCCACCGAGCCGGTGGCCAAGGAGCTCATCGACGTCGCGATCAAGGCGATGGCCCCGCAGTACCCCGAGCTGGAGACCGACCGCAAGCGCATCGAGACGGTCGTCATCGGCGAGGAGTCGGCCTTCCTGCAGACCCTGAAGGCGGGCACCAACCTGTTGGACGTCGCAGTCACCGAGACCAAGCAGTCCGGCGGCGTGGTGCTCTCCGGCGAGCAGGCGTTCAAGCTGCACGACACCTACGGCTTCCCGATCGACCTCACCCTGGAGATGGCCGAGGAGCAGGGCCTCCAGGTGGACGAGGCCGGCTTCCGTCGCCTGATGCAGGAGCAGCGGGACCGCGCCAAGGCCGACGCCAAGGCCAAGAAGATGGGCCACGCCGACGTCGCCGCGTACCGCGACGTCGCCGACAAGTCCGGCGCCAGCGTCTTCACCGGCTACACCCTGACCGAGGGCGAGGCCACCGTGGTCGGCCTGCTGGTCGACGGCGTTCCCTCGCCGGCCGCCTCCGAGGGCGACGAGGTCGAGATCATCCTCGACCGCACCCCGTTCTACGCCGAGGGCGGCGGCCAGCTCGCCGACCACGGCCGGATCCGGCTGGAGTCCGGCGCGGTGGTGGAGATCCGCGACGTGCAGCAGCCCGTCCCGGGCGTCGTCGTGCACTCGGGCGGCGTGCTGTTCGGCGAGGTCGTCCTCGGCGCCTCGGCGTACGCCACCATCGACACCGAGCGCCGCCGGGCGATCGCCCGCGCCCACTCGGCCACCCACCTGACCCACCAGGCGCTGCGCGACGCGCTCGGCCCGACGGCCGCCCAGGCCGGCTCCGAGAACGCCCCGGGCCGCTTCCGGTTCGACTTCGGCTCGCCCGCCGCCGTTCCGGGCAGCGTGCTGGTGGACGTCGAGCAGAAGATCAACGACGTGCTGGGCCGTGAGCTCGACGTCACCGCCGAGGTCATGACGATGGACCAGGCCCGCAAGGCCGGCGCCATCGCGATGTTCGGCGAGAAGTACGGCGACGAGGTCCGGGTCGTCACGATCGGCGACTTCTCCAAGGAGCTGTGCGGTGGCACGCACGTCGGCAACACCGCCCAGCTGGGCCTGGTGAAGCTGCTCGGCGAGTCCTCGATCGGCTCCGGCGTGCGCCGCGTGGAGGCGCTGGTCGGCGTCGACGCGTACAGGTTCCTGGCCCGTGAGCACACCGTGGTCTCCCAGCTCACCGAGCTGGTCAAGGGCCGCCCGGAGGAGCTGCCGGAGAAGATCTCGGGCATGCTCGCCAAGCTCAAGGACGCCGAGAAGGAGATCGAGCGCTTCCGCGCCGAGAAGGTGCTGGCCGCCGCGGCCGGCCTGGTCGACTCGGCCGAGGACGTGCACGGCATCGCCGTGGTCGCGGCCCAGGTCGCCGACGGCGTCGGTGCGGACGAGCTGCGCAAGCTGGTCCTGGACGTGCGCGGCCGGCTGGGCTCGCGCCCGGCCGTGGTCGCCGCGTTCACCGTGGCGAACGACCGCCCGCTGACCGTGATCGCCACCAACGAGGACGCCCGCGGCCGCGGCATCAAGGCCGGCGAGCTGGTCCGGACCGCCGCCAAGACCCTCGGCGGCGGCGGTGGCGGCAAGGACGACGTCGCCCAGGGCGGCGGCTCCAACCCGGCCGCGGTCGGCGAGGCCATCGCCGCGGTGCGCGGCCTGGTCGCGGAGCGCGCCTCCTGATGACCGAGCAGGAGCCGAGGCCCTTCCGGCGTGGGCGGCGGATCGCCGTCGACGTCGGCGACGCCCGGATCGGGGTCGCGTCCTGCGACCCCGACGGGGTGCTCGCCACGCCCGTGGAGACCGTCCCGGCCGGGGTGAAGTCGCAGGCCCGGATCGCCGCGATCGTCGAGGAGTACGACGCGATCGAGGTGGTCGTCGGGCTGCCGCGCTCGCTCAGCGGCAAGGAGGGCCCGGCGGCGGAGAAGGTCCGCGCGTACGCCGCCCGGCTGGCCAACCGGCTCTACCCGGTGCCGGTACGGCTGGTGGACGAGCGGATGTCGACCGTCACCGCGACCCACGGGCTGCGTGCTTCGGGGGTCAAGGCGAAGAAGGGCCGCTCGGTGGTCGACCAGGCCGCCGCGGTGGTGATCCTGCAGACCGCCCTTGAGTCCGAACGGGTGAGCGGACGCCCGCCCGGTGAGAGCGTCGAGGCGGTCGGCTGATCGGCCTGCTCTAACGTCCCGTTGAGGGGTCCGTGCGGACGCGTCCGCACGGACCCCTTTTCGTTCGACTCCGTATCCGTTTCGGGTCGGTCCAGATCGATGCAGATCAATGCAGATCGATGTGAGTGACTCGGAGCGGTTCGGACCGTTTCGAAGCGATTCGGGACCGCCGAGGGGGCGCGAGCCATGACCGACCAGGACTTCCACCCGGGGCTCACGCCCGGACACCTGGGTGCTCCGGTACTGGAGCCGGAGGGTCGCCCCCCGGGCGCGCCCCGGCCGCGCTTCGATGCGCCGGATCCGCACCGACGGCGCAACGGACTGGCCTGCGGTCTCACCGCGTTCGCGCTGATCGCGGTGTTCGGCGGGATCGGGCTGACCGGCTACACCTGGCTCCAGGGGCAGCGCAAACCCCTGGCCGCCGCCGACTACGCGGGGCAGGGCACCGGCAGCGTCCAGGTCTCGGTGCCGGAGGGCGCGGGCCTGGCCCAGATCGCCTCCGCGCTGGTCCGCAACGGCGTGGTGGCCAGCTCGCTCGCCTTCACCAGGGCGGCGAAGGGCAGCGCGGCCGCCGCCGGGCGGATCCAGCCCGGGACGTACACCCTGAAGCAGAAGATGTCGGCGGTCGCGGCACTGGCCGTCCTGATCGACCCGGCCAACGCCAACGGCCTCACCATTCCCGAGGGTTGGCGCGGTTACCAGATCTTCGCGGCGATCGACAAGAAGCTGAAGCTGCCCGAGGGCACCAGCCGGAAGACCGCCCAGGAGCAGGCCGCCGAACTGGGCCTGCCGGACTTCGCCAAGGGCAGCCCCGAGGGCTACCTGTTCCCCGCGACGTACAGCGTCACCGACGGGACCACCGCGCTCGACCTGCTGAAGCAGATGGTCGGGCGGGCCGGCAAGGAGTTCAGCCGGGACGACGTCAACGTCGTGGCGCAGACCCTCGGCCAGAGCCTGTACGGGCTGGTCACCGTGGCCAGCATGGTCCAGGGCGAGGCCGACAACACCGAGGACATGGGCAAGGTGGCCCGGGTCATCTACAACCGGCTGGCCAAGGGCATGCCGCTGCAGCTGGACTCCACGATCAACTACGCGCTCGGCCGCTCGACCCTGAACACCACCGTCACCGACACCAAGCTGGACTCCCCGTACAACACCTACCTGCACCCCGGGCTGCCGCCCTCGCCGATCTCCAACCCGGGGCGGCAGGCGATCATGGCGGCCCTGGACCCGACGCCGGGGGACTGGGTGTACTTCGTCACCGTGAAGCCGGGGGACACCCGCTTCACCGACAGCTTCGAGGTGCAGCAGCGCAACGTGGCGGAGTTCAACGCGGCCCGGGCCGCGGCGAAGCCGAGCGCGACACCCTCGGCCACGGCCGCCGCGACGCCCTCCGTTCCGGCCGCCGCCACGCCCTCGGCCACGGGCGCGGCGACACCCTGACGGGCCCGTGTGTCGAGGGTGAGGTCGCTCACTGACGGTACGTCCCGTTCGGGCGGGGGTACGGCTGCGGTACGGTAACGTCTCCTCCCAGGCGCTGCGCTAGCACGCCGGTTCGAGAATCAGCCGGGACGACGTCGTCCCGGACGGCCGGTCCGATCCTCCGGTCGTCACCGTCGGTTAAGGGGATCAATGACCGATCTGGGTCGGGGCTACGGCCCCCAGGGCGAGCCGTGGCACCCCGGTGATCCCGGGTACGGCGGCCAGCAGCCGGTCCCCGGCCAGCAGGACGGCCAGTGGCAGCAGTACCCGCAGCAGGTCCAGCAGCCGTACGGTGACGTGCAGCAGCAGGCGTACCAGCAGCAGATGCAGCAGCAGGCATACCCTCAGGGGTACGAGCAGCAGATGCCGCAGCAGGGCCACCCCCAGCAGATGATGGCGTCGCAGCAGATGATGGCGGCCGAGGGCTACCAGCAGCAGATGCCCCAGCAGGGCTACCCCCAGCAGCAGATGCCGATGCAGCAGCAGGGCATGCCGCAGCAGCAAATGCAGCAAATGCAGCAAATGCAGCAGATGCAGCAGGGCCACCCCCAGCAGATGACGGCCCAGCAGCAGATGCCGATGCAGCAGCAGGGCATGCCGCAGCAGCAGGTCCAGCAGCCGCCCCTCCAGCAGCAGGCCCAGCCGGCCGCGCCCGCCTCCGGCCTCGGTCCGGACGGGATCGACTGGGAGGCCGAGGCCGCCGCGCTGGAGTCCGGTGCCGACCCGGTCGGCGCGGCGCACGAGCCCGAGGTCGAGGAGTGGGACGGCCACGAGGACGGCCACCACGAGGAGGACGGGTACCTCGAGGAGCACGCCGAGGCCGAGGAGGAGGGCTTCCTCGGCGCGCAGGACGACTCGCGCGAGGCGCAGAAGAAGCGCAAGGAGAAGGGCAAGAAGGCGGGCCGCCGCAACGGCGGCGCCTGCCTGCTGGTCGCGCTGGTGCTGCTCGGTGCCATGGGCGGCGCCGGCTGGTGGGGCTACGGCTTCTACCAGGACCACTTCGGCCCGCCGCCGGACTTCACCGGCGAGGGCAGCGGCTCCGTCCAGGTCGAGGTCAAGCAGGGCGCGGTCGGCGGGCAGATCGGTCTCGTGCTCAAGAACGCCGGCGTGGTCAAGAGCGTCGACGCGTTCACCAAGGCCTGCAACGCCGAGCCCAAGTGCGGCACCATCCAGTACGGCTTCTACGGGATGAAGAAGGAGATGTCGGCGGCCGCCGCGCTCAAGGAGCTGCTCGACCAGGCGGGTGGCGCGGCCCTCGTGATCCCGGAGGGCAAGAACTCCACCGAGATCTACGGAATGATCGACGCCAAGCTGAAGCTGCAGAAGGGCACCACGGCGAACGCCGCCAAGACCCAGGTCAACGACCTCGGTCTGCCCGCGTACGCCCAGGGCAACGTCGAGGGCTTCCTCTGGCCGACCCGCTACAACATCGCCGACGGCATGAAGCCCGAGGACCTGCTCAAGCAGATGGTGAAGAACGCCACCGACAAGTACGCGAACCTGGACGGCCAGGCCGCCTCGGTGGGCCTCAAGAACGCCTACGAGGTGATCACCGAGGCGAGCATCCTGCAGCGCGAGGGCAACAACACCGCGGACTTCGCCAAGATGGCCAAGACCATCCAGAACCGCCTGGCCAACGAGCCCGAGACCCACCACCGCCTCGGCATGGACACCACGCTGCAGTACTCGCTGGGCCGCAAGGACCTCAGCAGGAGCGACATGGACAACGCGTCCAACAAGTACAACACCTACCTCAACCCGGGCCTGCCGCCGACGCCGATCTCCAACCCCGGCGACGACGCGATCAACGCGGTGCTGCACCCGGCGGACGGCAAGTGGCTGTACTTCATCGCGATGTCCCCGACCGAGACCCGCTTCGCCGAGACGGCCAAGGAGCACTACGTCAACGTCAAGGAGTACTGCCTGGCGGCCGGCCAGGGCTTCGACGAGGCCCGCGGCCACTGCACCACCAAGTAGTCCGCACCGGTAACCCGCGCACGGAGAAGCAGCGTTGACCAGCAAGCACCGGGCGGCCGTCCTCGGCTCGCCGATCGCCCACTCGCTCTCGCCGGACCTGCACCGGGCCGCCTTCGCGGCGCTCGGGCTGGACGACTGGCGCTACGACCACTTCGAGATCGACGAGGCCGGCCTGCCCGGCTTCGTCGCCGGACTGGACGAGGCCGAGTGGGCCGGGCTGTCGCTGACCATGCCGCTCAAGCGGGCGGTCATCCCGCTGCTGGACGAGGTCAGCGCGACGGCCCGCTCGGTGGACGCGGTCAACACCGTGGTGTTCACCGCCGACGGCCGGCGCACCGGGGACAACACCGACGTGCCCGGGCTGGTCAACGCGCTGCGCGAGCGCGGCATCACCGAGGTGCCCGCCGCCGCCGTGCTGGGCGCCGGGGCCACCGCCTCCTCCGCGCTGGCGGCGCTCGCCCAGATCTGCACCGGCGAGGTGACGGTCTACGTGCGCAGCGCCGAGCGGGCCCGGGAGATGGCCGAGCTGGGTGAGCGGCTCGGCGTCGTCGTCCGGACCGCCGACTGGGAGCGCGGGGCCGAGGCGCTGGAGCGGCCGCTGACCGTCTCCACCACGCCGGTCGGCGCGACGGACGGCTTCGCGGCCG
Organism: Kitasatospora sp. NPDC048296; assembly: GCF_043201815.1. Lineage (NCBI taxonomy): Bacteria > Bacillati > Actinomycetota > Actinomycetes > Kitasatosporales > Streptomycetaceae > Kitasatospora > Kitasatospora sp. NPDC048296. The sequence continues at coordinate 40,958 of NZ_JBICZB010000031.1, read as the reverse complement.
CCCTGCCCGCCGCGCCGGGGGCGCTGTTCGACGTGCTCTACCACCCGTGGCCGACGGCGCTGGCCGCCGCCTGCGCCGAGCGCGGGGCGACCGTCCTGGGCGGGCTGGACCTGCTGGTGCACCAGGCGGTGCTGCAGAGCGAGGCCTTCACCGGGCGCAGGCCCGGGCCGCTGGCGGCGATGCGCGAGGCGGGCGAGAAGGCGTTGGCGGGGCGCTGAGTCGCAGCTTGCGGCCACCCTACGGCCGGATGGTGACCGGTTGCTGTCCGTCACGCGGACTGTGACCCCGGGTGCCGCTGGGGCATGAAAGGATTCAGGCACAAGGCACGCCCGGGGCGGGCCGCGGCGGTGCCGTGGGCCGGTCCGCTGATGAAGGAGCTCCGTTGGGTACGTTGCGCTGGCTGACGGCGGGGGAGTCGCACGGCCCCGCACTCGTCGCGACGCTGGAAGGCCTGCCCGCCGGTGTACCGGTCACCACCGCCATGGTGGCCGACGCGCTGGCGCGCCGCCGGCTCGGTTACGGCCGCGGGGCGCGGATGAAGTTCGAGCAGGACGAGGTGACCTTCCTCGGCGGCGTCCGGCACGGTCTGACCATGGGCAGCCCGGTGGCGATCATGGTCGGCAACACCGAGTGGCCGAAGTGGGAGCAGGTCATGTCGGCCGACCCGGTCGACCCCGAGGTGCTGGCCGGTCTGGCCCGCAACGAGGCGCTGACCCGCCCCCGGCCCGGCCACGCCGACCTGGCCGGCATGCAGAAGTACTCGATCGACGAGGCCCGGCCGATCCTGGAGCGCGCCAGCGCCCGCGAGACGGCCGCCCGGGTCGCGCTGGGCGCGGTCGCCCGCTCGTACCTGAAGGAGACCTGCGGGATCGAGATCGTCAGCCACGTGGTCGAGCTGGCCGCCGCCAAGGCGCCGGCCGGTGTGCTGCCGCTGCCCTCGGACGAGGCCCGGCTGGACACCGACCCGGTGCGCTGCCTGGACGCGGACGCCTCGAAGGCGATGGTCGCCGAGATCGACCAGGCCCACAAGGACGGCGACACCCTCGGCGGCGTGGTCGAGGTGCTCGCGTACGGCGTGCCGGTGGGCCTCGGCTCGCACGTGCACTGGGACCGCCGCCTGGACGCGCGGTTGGCCGCCGCGCTGATGGGCATCCAGGCGATCAAGGGCGTCGAGGTCGGCGACGGCTTCGAGCTGGCCCGGGTGCCGGGTTCGAAGGCGCACGACGAGATCGTCCCGACCCCCGAGGGCGTCAAGCGCACCTCCGGCCGCTCCGGCGGCACCGAGGGCGGTCTGTCCACCGGCGAGGTGCTGCGGGTGCGCGCCGCGATGAAGCCGATCGCCACCGTGCCGCGGGCGCTGCAGACCCTGGACGTGCGCACCGGCGAGCCGGCCAAGGCGCACCACCAGCGCTCGGACGTCTGCGCGGTGCCGGCGGCCGGGATCGTCGCCGAGGCGATGGTCGCGCTGGTGCTGGCCGACGCGGTGAACGAGAAGTTCGGCGGTGACAACGTGTCGGAGACCCGCCGCAACGTGGAGAACTACCTCGACCACCTGATCATCCGATGACCAACCCCGTCGTGGTGCTGGTCGGCCCGCCCGGAAGTGGCAAGTCCACCGTCGGGCGGGCCCTGGCCGAGCGCCTGGGCGTCGGCTTCCGGGACACCGACGCCGACATCGAGGCGCTGGCCGGCAAGCCGATCCCGGAGATCTTCATCGACGAGGGCGAGCCGCACTTCCGCGAGCTGGAGGCGGCCGCCGTGCGGGCCGCCGCCACCGAGTACGACGGGGTGCTGGCGCTCGGCGGCGGCGCGGTGATGGCCGAGGCCACCCGTGAGCTGCTGCGCGAGCTGCCGGTGGTCTTCCTGGAGGTCCCGCTGGGCGACGCGGTCAAGCGGGTCGGCCTGGACGCCCCGCGCCCGCTGCTGGCCGTCAACCCGCGGGCCCGCTGGCGCGAGCTGATGGAGGCCCGCCGCCCCCTCTACCTGGAGGTGGCCACCGCCGTGGTCGACACCGCCGGCCGAACCCCCGCGCAGGTCGCGGACGCCGTACTGGAAGCACTGGAGCTGAAGACCCCCCATGACTGACAACATCGTCAGGATCCACGTCGGCGGCAGCGCCGGCCACGACCCGTACGACGTGCTGATCGGGCACCAGCTGCTCGGTGAGCTGGCGCCGCTCATCGGCGGCCGTGCCAAGCGGGTCGCGATCATCCACCCGGAGGCGCTGGCCGCCACCGCCGACGCCGTCCGGGACGACCTGGTCGGCGAGGGGTACGAGGCGATCGCGCTCCAGGTGCCCAACGCCGAGGACGCGAAGAGCGCCGAGGTCGCCGCGTACTGCTGGTCGGTGCTCGGGCAGACCGGGTTCACCCGCAGTGACGTCATCGTCGGCCTCGGCGGCGGCGCCACCACCGACCTGGCCGGCTTCGTCGCCGCGACCTGGCTGCGCGGGGTGCGCTGGATCTCCATGCCCACCACGCTGCTCGGCATGGTCGACGCGGCCGTCGGCGGCAAGACCGGCATCAACATCGCCGAGGGCAAGAACATGGTCGGCGCCTTCCACCCGCCGGTGGGCGTGCTGGCCGACCTCGGCACCCTGGAGACCGTGCCCAAGCACGACTACGTCTCCGGCCTCGCCGAGGTCATCAAGTGCGGCTTCATCGCCGACCCGGCCATCCTCGACCTGATCGAGGCCGACCCGGAGGGAGCGAAGACCCCGGCCGGCCCGCACACCGTCGAGCTCATTCGCCGCGCCATCCAGGTCAAGGCCGACGTGGTCTCCGGGGACCTCAAGGAGTCCGGCCGGCGGGAGATCCTCAACTACGGCCACACCCTGGGCCACGCCATCGAGCGCAACGAGCGCTACAAGTGGCGGCACGGCGCGGCGATCTCCATCGGCATGGTCTTCGCCGCCGAACTCGGCCGGCTGGCCGGGCGGTTGGACGACGAGACGGCCGACCGGCACCGCACCGTGCTGGCCTCGGTCGGCCTGCCGCTGAGCTACCGGGCGGACGCCTGGCCGAAGCTGCTGGACGCGATGAAGATCGACAAGAAGTCGCGCGGCGACCTGATCCGCTTCATCGTCCTGGACGGCCTCGGCAAGACCTCCGTGCTGGAGGGCCCGGACCCGTCCCTGCTGGTCGCCGCGTACGCGGAGGTCTCGGCGTGACCCGGGTGATGGTGCTCAACGGCCCCAACCTCGGTCGGCTGGGCAGCCGCGAGCCGGACGTCTACGGCGCCACCTCGTACGCCGGACTGGTCGAGCGCTGCACCGCGCTGGGCAAGGAGTTCGGCTTCGAGGTCGAGGTGCACGAGACCAACTCCGAGCAGCGGATGGTGGAGTGGCTGCACGAGGCGGCCGACGGGAAGGTGCCCGTGGTGATCAACCCGGGCGCGTTCACCCACTACTCGTACGCGATGCGGGACGCGGCCGCGCAGCGGACCGCGCCGCTGATCGAGGTGCACATCTCCAACCCGTACGCCCGGGAGACCTTCCGGCACAACTCGGTGATCGCGGCGGTGGCCTCCGGGACCATCGCGGGCTTCGGGATCGGGTCGTACGAGCTGGCGCTGCGGGCGCTGGCCGAGCAGCTCACCTCGCGCTGACTGCTGGTCAGTGGCCCGGCGGCGGACTGTGCCCGCCGCCGGGCCGCCGTGTAGTGTCCCCGGTGAGAGGTGTGGTCGGGAGGTGTCGTGACGCAGTACGCCGCAGGTGGGCAGGTCCCGCCGCGTCCCGCCGCTCCGCCGGCGCCGCCGGGGGGCGGTACGGGGGTGACTTCGTCGGGGGCGCCGGTTCCGCCGCCTTCTCCGCCGCCTTCTCTGCCGCCGCCGACGGTCCGGCCCGCGGCTGCTCCTGCCGCCGCTCCGGGGCCGGTGCCCGCCGCGGCACCGCCACCCGCGCAGGCACCCGCGCCCGCTGCGCCGCCCGCACCTGCTCCCGCACCCGCTCCGGCTGCTGTGCCCGCGCCCGCTCCGGCCGCGGCGCCCGCGCCCGCTGCGCCGCCCGCACCTGCTCCCGCACCCGCTCCGGCTGCTGTGCCCGCGCCCGCTCCGGCCGCGGCGCCCGCGCCCGCGCCTAGCGCGCCCGTTCCGGCCGGGGGCACCGGGCACTTCGTGCTGCCCGCCGGCACGCCCGTCCAGCTCCCCGCCCACCCGCCGCAGCGGCACGCGCCCGCCGGGCCGATCGCCGTGCTGCTGATCGGCCCCGCCGGGGCGGGCAAGACCACCGTCGCCCGGTACTGGGCCGAGCGCCGGGCTACCCCGACCGCGCACATCAGCCTGGACGACGTCCGCGAGTGGGTGCAGTCCGGCTTCGCCAACCCGCAGTCCGGCTGGAACAACGCCTCCGAGGCCCAGTACCGGCTGGCCCGCCGCACCTGCGGCTTCGCTTGCCGCAACTACCTGGCCAACGGCATCTCCTGCATCATCGACGACGCCGTCTTCCCGGACCGCCCGGCCATCGGCCTCGGCGGCTGGAAGCGGCACATCGGCCCGGGCATGATCCCGGTCGTCCTGCTGCCCAGCCTGGACTCGGTGCTGCGCCGCAACGCCCGTCGCAGCGGCACCCGGCGGCTCGGCGACGAAGAGGTGGCGCGGATCCACGGGCGGATGGCCGGCTGGTACAACTCCGGGCTGCCGATCATCGACAACTCCTACCTGGACGTCGCCGGTACGGCCGCCGAGCTGGACCGGGTCATCCTGGCCCGGCTGATGGGCATGCCGGTCCGCTGACCTGCGCGGTCGTGGAGCTGTCGGTGGCGGCTGCGATGATGGACCGTGTCCTGCCGTACCACTTCTGGAGGAGCTGACGCCCGTGCCGGAAGGCCACATCATCCACCGCCTCGCCGCCGAGAACCGCAAGGCCTTCGGTGACCGCCCGGTCGCGGTCTCCAGCCCGCAGGGCCGGTTCGCCGACGAGGCCAAGGTGATCGACGGGCAGCTGCTCACGGGCGCGGAGGCCACCGGCAAGCACCTCTTCCTCGGCTTCGAGGAAGGCGCCTGGGTGCACATCCACCTCGGCCTCTACGGCGGTCTCACCTTCGGCACCGGTCCCGCGCCCGACCCGGTCGGGTTGGTCCGGCTGCGGCTGGCCAACGACGACGGCTACGCCGACCTGCGCGGCCCCAACACCTGCAAGCTGATCACCGATGCCGAGAAGGCCGCCGTCGCCGCCCGGCTCGGCCCGGACCCGCTGCGCGCCGACGCCGACCCGGAGGCCGCCTGGCGCCGGATATCGGGCAGCCGTACGACTGTCGCCGCGCTGTTGATGGACCAGAAGGTGCTGGCCGGGGTGGGCAACGTCTACCGCGCCGAGGTGCTGTTCCGGCACCACATCAACCCGCACCGGGCCGGCCGCGACCTCACCCGCGGCGAGTGGGACGCGATCTGGGCCGACCTGGTCGTCCTGATGCGCGAGGGCGTCGCCGCCGGCCGGATCGACACCGTCCGCCCCGAGCACACCCCGGAGGCCATGGGCCGTCCGCCCCGGGTGGACGACCACGGCGGCGAGGTGTACGTCTACCGCCGCGCCGCGATGCCCTGCCTGGTCTGCGGTACGGACGTCCGGACCGAGGAGCACGCCGCCCGCAACCTGTTCTGGTGCCCGACCTGCCAGGCGGCCTGAACGGCTGATCCGCCCACCGGCCGCAGGCCCGGCCCGTAGGCTGGGCCCAGACCGGCCGGAGGGAGCACGTGGATGGATCGGCGCGAGGTGACGAACACCGTGTCAGGCGCCACGGTGGGCGGCCACGTGGTGCAGGCCGACAGCATCGGGTCGGTGCACTTCCACCAGCCGGATCCGGTGCCGAGGCCACGTCAGGTCCGGTCGCCGCACGGCCCCTTCGTCAACCGCGAGCCGGAACTCGCCGCGCTGACCGGGGCGCTCGATCGGCTCGACGAGGGTGAGCCGGCCATCGTCGTGATCACCGGACTCGGCGGGGTCGGGAAGACCGAGTTGATCGCCAGGTTCACCAAGGAGCACCGGTCGCACTTCCCGGACGGCGACCTCTACGCCGATCTCCAGGCCTACCGGCACCAGGGCGGGGTGGACCTCGCCGAACTCCTGGCCGGATTCCTGCGTGCCCTCGGCGCGGAGCCCCCGGCGGTGGAGGCGGAGCGGTTCACCGAGTTCCGTACCGTCACCGCCGAGCGCCGCTGCCTGTTCTTCCTGGACAACGTCGAACACGCAGCCGAGGTCCGGGCGTTGCTCCCGTCCAGCGGGCTGGTGGTGGTGGCGAGTCGGCGGCGGCTGCCCGCGCTGCGGACGGACGGCGCCGAGGTGCGGCAGCTCGGGCCGTTGAGCGCGGCGGCCGGCGCCGATCTGGTGCGGGCTTGGCTGGGTGCAGAGCGGGGTACCGACCAGGAGTTGGCGGAGTTGGTCGAGCTGTGCGGCGGGCTACCGCTCGCGCTGAATGCGGTCGGGAGCCAGCTGTTGGACCGCGATCGGCTGGCAGTTGGCCGGGTGGTGGCCGAACTGCACGACCGGGAGGGCCGGTTGGTCATGCTGAACGATGAAGAGGGAAACCTTCGCCCGACCTACGACCTGGTCTACGAGCGACTCTCGTCGGAGGGCCGGGCTCTCTACCACCTGATCGGTGTGCACCCGGGACCTTTCGTCTCGGTCGAACTGGCCTGCGCGGTGGGAGTCGAGCAGGCACGGGAAGCGCTGAACGAGCTCCGCGCCGTGCACCTGCTCGATGAGGTGGTGGACGACGACGAAGAGGAACGCTTCCGGGCTCATGACGTGGTGCGGCTGCACGCCTACGACCGGACCCGTGAGCTCCCGAACCGGACCGAGATCCTGGCTCGCGTGGTGGCGTACTTCCGGGGGCGCGCGTCGCTGGCGGACCGTGCGATGGGGGCGCGGTTGCGGCTGCAGGACCCGGGCGGCGAGGGTCTGCCGGGCTTCGGCTCCTATGCGGAGGCACTGGAATGGATGCAGGCGGAGCGTGCCAATCTGCGCGCGGTGGTGGAGACGGCCGCCGAGCAGCGATGGCACGGCGAAGTGTGGCGGATCTGCGAGTCGCTCTGGCCGCTCTACCACAACCGCAAGCACTACCAGGACCTGATCGCCACCCACCGGCTCGGTGTTGAGTCGGCTCAGTGGGACAACCAGCCCAACGCTGTGGTCCGACTCCGCAACCAGCTTGCCCGCGCTCACTACGAGCGTAAGGAGTACCTGCTCGCCGCCGAGCAGTTGGCGCGCGCCACCGAGTTGGTTCCGTTGGTGACCGACCGCCTCGTCGTGGGTGTTCTCTACGAGATGGACGGCCTGCTGTGCCTCGCTGACGGACGGCCGGGGCGGGCAGTGGAGCGGTTCACACTGGCACTGGAGGAGAACCGGGGCGACGATCACGGCGAGATCGTGCAGCGGTACCACCTCGCGCAGGCGCTGATCGCCGACGGTCGCCCCGAGCAGGCGCTGACCGTCCTTGCCGAGGCCGCCACGCGGGCGGAGGGCACCGAGGACCTCGACATGCTGATGAAGCTGCCGCTGGTTCGAGCGCGGGCACACCACGCTCTCGGACAGCTCGACGTCGCCGTGACCCAGGCCGAGGCCTGTGTTCGGAAGGCCAGGGAGTTGAGCCAGTACCCCAAGGAGGCCCAGGCCCACACCCTGCTGGTCGCCCTGGCCGAGGAGCTGGACGACCCGGAGCTGGCGGAGCGCAGCCGCGCCCGGCTGCGGGAGCTGCGGCCCTAAGGGCCGGTCCGGAAGGACACCTGGGTGCGGTGCTCGCCGGTGCGGACGGTGAGGCCGTGTTCGGGCAGGCCGGCCGGGTCGCCGCCGTCGGCGAGCCAGGAGGCCACGGCGGAGCCGAGCAGCAGCGGGTCGAGAACGGGCTCGGCACGGCCGAAGTCCCGTTCGGCGAGGGCCTCCAGCAGCCGGCCGGTGTGCAGTCTGAGCAGGTGGCGGGCCGGGCCGAGGGCGGCCACCGCGACGGCGAGGCCGGGGAGTTCGGCGGCGGTGTCGGCGAGCCAGTGGGTGGCGGGGTGTTCGGCGTGCGGCTCGGTGCGGGCGAGGACCTCGGCGGTGTAGCGCAGGGCGTCGCCCGGGTGGTCGTCGGTGAGTGCGTGGAAGCCGCGCGGGGTGGGGTCGTTCGGGTCGAAGGGGTAGCGCCGCAGGCTGACCTCCGTCCCCTCGCTCTTGCCCTCGACGTCGTACGCGGTGGGCCGGTCGGTGCCGCCGGGGCGCGGGACGGGCTTGGGGTAGGGCGGCAGGACGGGTTCGCCCTCGGGTTCGTCCAGGCGCTCCAGGAAGGAGTAGAGCAGCGGGCGCAGCAGCCGGGCGGATTCGCCGCGGTGGGCGAGCGAGCGGTCGGTGATGTCAGTGAGGTCGGCCGGGTCCCGGGCCAGGGCCTGTTCGAGCTGGGCGGCGAGGTCGCCGTCCGGGTCGAGGACGGGCGCGGCCTGGCCGAAGGCGTAGCTGGGGGAGTGCGGGTCGAGTTCGGCGGCGCCGGTGGCGACCAGCAGGGTGCGGCGGCCCAGGGCGGCGCCGTAGACGGAGACCGAGCCGTGGTCGCCGATCAGGCAGTCGGCGGCGACCAGCGCGGCCTGCCAGCCCTGGTGCGGCGGGATCAGCCGCAGGCCCATCCGGCGGGCGTCGTCGAGCAGCGTCTCGGGGTCGTGCCGGCTCCAGATGTTGGGGTGCAGCACGACGGCCACCGTGTACTCGTCGGCGGGCAGCCGGCGGACCAGGCGGCGGGGCAGGTCGGGGCGGCGGCCGAGTAACGAGTGCCCGCTCCAGGTGGAGTTGACGACGACGAGCCGGCGGCCGTCGACGGCTCCGAGTGCGGCGCGGTAGGCGTCCCGGGAGCGTTCGCTGCCGAGGATCCGGTCGAAGCACGGGTCGCCGACCACCCGGGCGACGTCCAGGGCCTCGGGGCAGGAGACCCGCAGCCGGTCCAGCTGCTCGGGGTGGGAGAGGCCGAGGACGTCCACGAACACCCGCCCCCGGTGGGTGAGTTCGTTGCGGGACAGGCCCGCGGCGCTGACCGTGTCGCCGGTGGACTCGGTCACCAGACGGTTGTAGCCGGCGCCGTGCGGGAGGACGACCAGGTGGGCGTCCAGCCGGTGCATGGAGGCGTGGACGGCGCAGGCGACGGCCAGGTCGAAGCGGCGGCGGACGGCGTCCTCCCACTCCAGCACGGTGTAGCCGGGCAGGCCGCGCAGGTAGTCGGTGAGGCCGCGGTCGGCGAAGGCGGAGCCGGGGTTGACGGTGAAGTACCGCTCGATGCCGTCCTGGTTCAGCAGGGTGAGGACGTCCAGGACCCGGGTCGCCGAGGTGAGGGTGCGGGCGACCGCCAGCACGCGGGCCTTGACCGGGCGGGTGTTCCAGCGGTCGGCGGGCCAGACGTGGGGGTGGGACGGCACCTCATGATCGTACTCATCCGGGCCGCTCCCGGGGTGCCCCTTGCGAGAGACGGTCGGGCCCGAGTGTCGGTCAGCCCGCCGCTGCGGTGGGTTCGTGGTGTTCTCCGGCGGCGCACTCGTCGAGGAGGGGGCGCATGCTGTCGTCCACGAGCCGGTAGCGCACCACGCGTCCGTCCTTGTCCCCGGTGACCGCGCCCGCGGTGCGGAGCAGTCGCAGGGCCTGGGAGACGGCGGGGTCGCGCATGCCGGTGGCGACCGCGAGGTCGCTGACGGCGAGCGGCCCGGCCCGGTGCAGGGCGAGCAGCAGGGCGAGCCGTCCGGGGTCGGCGAGCAGGGAGAACCGCTCGGCCCAGGTCCGGACGTGGGCGGTGTCCCCGATGGCGGCGATGGCCTCGCAGACCCGGTGTCCGTCGATGGTGCGGTGGCCCGCGCGGTCGGCCGGTACGAGATGCATGCGGACATTCTGGCAGCTCACGACCTGTGATCCTGGACACCTGCACAGGTGCGCAACCTTGCGAGGGTGGTGGACTGCCCCTACGGTGTTCCCCGCCGTGGTGCTCGGGAAGACCGGTGACGGACCCTCAGGGGTCCCAGTCCGGAGCGGCCCTCGCCACTGTGATCGGGGGAGAGTTGTCCGAACCCACATGCCACTGGGCGCCTCGTGCGCCTGGGAAGGCGGGTCCGGAAGCCCCGTAAGCCAGGAGACCGGCCACGGCATCTCACGAAGTCTTTCCACGAGGTGCTGGAGCGTGATCCGAAGATGACCCTGCCCGAAACCGCCACTCCCACGGAGGCGGCCCCCTCCGTCCTGCCCACCTTCAGATGGAAGCGCGAGGACACCATCCGCACGGCCGGGTTGATGGGGGTGATCCTGGCCATGCACGTGGTGGCCTTCGGGACGCTCGTCTTCCTGGTCGCGCCGCACAACTACGCCGTCGGGACCCAGGTCTTCGGGGTGGGCCTGGGTATCACCGCCTACACCCTCGGCATGCGGCACGCCTTCGACGCCGACCACATCGCGGTGATCGACAACACCACCCGCAAGCTGATGGCGGACGGCAAGCGGCCGGTCTCGGTCGGGTTCTGGTTCGCCCTCGGGCACTCCTCGATGGTGGTCCTCATGGCCGCCCTGGTGGCGGGCGGCGCCCAGCTGGCGAACACGCTGATGGACGACGACTCGGCCACCCACAAGTGGCTCGGGCTGGTCGGCACCACGGCCTCCGGCGCCTTCCTCTACCTGATCGGCGCGCTCAACCTGGCGGCGCTGGTCGGCATCCTCAAGGTGTTCCGCTCGATGCGGGCCGGGAAGTACGACGAGGCGCAGCTGGAGGAGCACCTCAACTCGCGCGGCTTCATGGCCCGGGTGCTGAACCGGGCGACCCGCTCGATCACCCGGCCCGGGCAGATGTTCCCGGTGGGCATGGTGCTGGGCCTGGGCTTCGACACCGCGACCGAGGTCACCCTGATGGTGATGGCCGGCTCGGGTGCGGCGGCAGGGCTGCCCTGGTACGCGATCGTCTGCCTTCCGCTGCTGTTCGCGGCGGGGATGAGCCTGTTCGACACCCTGGACGGGACCTTCATGAACTTCGCGTACCAGTGGGCGTTCTCCAACCCGGTGCGCAAGGTGTACTACAACCTGACCATCACCGGGCTGTCGATCGCGGTGGCCTTCATCATCGGCACCATCGAGCTGGTCGGGGTGCTGCACGAGAAGCTCGACCTGACCGACCCGGTCACCGGGTTCATCGCGGACATCTCGCTGGACAACGTCGGATACGCGATCGCCGGGCTGTTCGTGGTGGTGTGGGCGATCGCGATCGCCTACTGGAAGCTGGCCGGGGTCGAGAAGCGCTGGACGCCCGCGGAGTAGCCCGTCGGTCCCGCCGCCGCGCTGAGGTCCTTTCCGAACGCCGAAACGGCGCCTCCCCCGGGCGGGGAGGCGCCGTTTCGCTCGTGGTCAGTGCCGGTCGCCGTACCGGCGGCGGAACTGCTCGACCCGGCCGGCGGTGTCGAGCACCCGGGACTGGCCGGTGTAGAAGGGGTGGCTCGCGGAGGAGATCTCGACGTCGATCACCGGATAGGTGTTGCCGTCCTCCCACTCGACGGTGCGGTCGCTGGTGACCGTCGAGCGGGTCAGGAAGGCGAGGCCGCCGACCTTGTCGCGGAAGACGACCGGGCGGTAGCGGGGATGGATTCCGGACTTCATGGCTGGGCTCCTCCGGGGTGGTTGCGGGGTGTTCGTTCAGCGCTCTTCGCGGAAGTCGACGTGCCGGCCCATGACCGGGTCGTACTTGCGCAGGACCATCCGGTCCGGGTCGTTCCGGCGGTTCTTGCGGGTCACGTACGTGTAGCCGGTGCCGGCGGTGGAGCGGAGCTTGATCACGGGGCGTAGTTCGCTGCGGGCCATGGGGTGTCCTCCTGGGCCTCGGGTGCCGGGTTCGAGGGGCTGGGTCGAAACCGTACACCGAAATGGAAGTCGTTTTCATCTGACCTCAACATGAACTCCGTCCCGCCCATTCCCGGAGGCGCGCGAGGGAAGGTCCGATGGCCGAGAACGGGCAGTGGCGTGCGACCGTCGCCCTCCCCTGGGGGTGCTCGGCGGGCGGTTCGGGCCGGGGGTTCGTAGGCTCGACGCATGGCCGATGCGTACACGGGGCGGCGGGAGCGGGTGCGGGAGCACTGCAGTGTGGCCGGGGCCGATGCGGCGCTGGTCACCCGGGCGGCGAACGTGCGGTACCTGACGGGCTGCGCGCCGTGCGGGGCGACCTTGCTGCTGACCAGGGAGCGGGCGTTGCTGGCGGTGCCGGACGACCTGCCGCCGGACGACTCGGGGGAGCACCTGATCACCGCCGACGTCACCCAGATGCCGGTACCGGCCGGGGCGGACACCGCGCTGGCCGCCACGGCCGCGGCCGCGCGGCTGGGGGTGCGGGACCTGGCGGTGGAGGAGCACGACCTGACCGTCACCCGCCACCGGGCGGTGGGGAACCTGGCGGAGGGCGCCCGGCTGGCGGACCTCGGCCAGGTGGTGGAGCGGCTGCGGGTGGTGAAGGACGAGCGCGAGATCGCCGACCTGCGGATCGCCGCCGAGATCGCCGACCAGGCGCTCGGCGAGCTGCTGGAGTCGATCCTGGTCGGCCGCACCGAACGGCACCTGGCGATGGAGCTGGAGCGCCGGATGATCGACCACGGCGCCGACCGGGCCGCCTTCCCGGTCTCGGTCGGCACCGGCAGCCACTCCGGCCAGCCCGCCCACCAGCCGACCGACCGCCGGGTGGAGGAGGGCGACTTCCTGACCGTGGTGATGGGCGCCCAGTACCGTGGCTACCGCGTCTCGACCGCCCGGACCTTCGTGATCGGCGCCGCCCCCGCGCCCTGGCAGGTCGAGCTGCACCGGCTGGTCTTCCGTGCCCAGCGGGCCGGCCGGGAGGCGCTCGGACCGGGCGTGGAGCAGTGCGTACCCGACCGGGCCGCGCGGCAGGTCCTGGAGGCGGCGGGCCACAGCGAGGCCTCGCCGCACCCGGTGGGCCACGGCATCGGGCTGGAGATCCGGGAGGCGCCGCGCCTCGGTCCGTCGGACATGGGTAAACTGGACAGCCGCGTACCGGTCACCGTCGGCCCAGGGGTTCACCTCCCGGGCAAGGGCGGGGTCCGGATCGAGGACACGCTCGTCGTGCGCCCCCTCGAAGAGGGCGGGCCCGAGCTGCTCACCATCACCACCAAGGAGCTCCTCGCCCTGTGACGGCGGCCCCCGAGGCCGTCCGCGGCAGGACGCGAACCCTTGGTTCCTTGACAGCTATATCCAGGAGTAAGTGCGCCCGTGGCTTCCACGAACGATCTCAAGAACGGCATGGTCCTCAAGCTGGAGGGCGGCAAGCTCTGGTCCGTCGTCGAGTTCCAGCACGTCAAGCCCGGCAAGGGCCCGGCCTTCGTTCGGACCAAGCTCAAGGAGGTCCTGACGGGCAAGGTCGTCGACAAGACCTTCAACGCCGGCACCAAGGTCGAGACCGCCAACGTCGACAAGCGCGGCATGCAGTTCTCGTACAAGGACGGCGAGAACTTCGTGTTCATGGACATGGACACCTACGACCAGATCGCGATCGAGCCGGCCGTCGTCGGCGACGCCGCCAACTACCTGCTGGAGGGCTTCGAGGCCCTGGTCGCCACCAACGAGGGCGCGGTGCTGTACATCGAGCTCCCGACCTCCGTCGAGCTGGTCATCGCCCAGACCGAGCCGGGCGTCCAGGGCGACCGCTCCACCGGTGGCACCAAGCCGGCCACCCTGGAGACCGGTGCCGAGATCCAGGTCCCGCTCTTCATCACCACCGGTGAGAAGGTCAAGGTCGACACCCGCGACGGCAGCTACCTCGGCCGGGTGAAGTAAGTCCGTGTCGGCCGCACGTAGCAAGGCCCGTACCCGGGCCTTCCAGATCCTCTTCGAGGCCGACCACCGCGGGGTCGACCCGCAGCAGGTCCTCGCCGACTGGGTGGCCCGCGCCCGCGACCCGAAGCCCGACGAGGGCACCCCGCAGGTCGGTGAATACACCATGGAGCTGATCGAGGGGTACGTCCAGCACGCCCGTCGCATCGACGACCTGATCGAGCAGTACGCGGTGGGCTGGACCCTCGACCGGATGCCGATCGTGGACCGCAACGTCCTGCGGCTCGGCGCGTACGAGCTGATCTGGGAGGACGGCGTCCCGGACGCGGTCGTCCTGGACGAGGCGGTCGAGATCGCCAAGGAGTTCTCCACGGACGACTCCCCGGCCTTCGTGAACGGCATGCTCGCCCGCTTCCTGGAGCTGAAGCCGAGCATCCGCCGGTAACGGTCATGCCCTGCGAACGGCCGTCGGATCCGCGAACCCGGATCCGACGGCCGTTCCGTGTTTCACCCGGCAGGCGTAATGTGGAGCCCTACTCGCCAGTAACTTGAAGGGCAGGCCACCCCCCATGACCACTGCGACCCGCAGCGAGTTCGACCAGGGCATCGCCCTGACCAGACACCCCGACGAGGCCGGCCGTTACGACGCCGAGCTCGGTGCCGGCTGGCAGATCGGCGGTGGGGTCAACGGGGGGCTGCTGCTCGCCGTGGCCGGACACGCGCTGTCGCTGGAGCACGGCGAGCACCCCGACCCGGTGTCGATCAGCGGTTACTACCTGTCCGCCTCCACCCCCGGCCCGGCCACCGTCCGCACCGAGGTGCTGCGCACCGGTCGCGGCCTGTCCACCGGCACCGCCTCGCTCAGTCAGGACGGCGTCGAGCGGCTGCGGGTGGTGGCCAGTCACGGCGACCTCGCCGCCGCCGACGGTGAGGTGCGCACCAGCGCCGTCCCGCCGCAGCTGCCGCCGCCGGACCAGTGCATCGGCGTCGAGCACGCGCCGCCTCAGCTGATCGAGCAGGCCGCCCTGCTGGAGCGCTTCGACCTGCGGCTCGACCCGGCCACCGTCGGCTGGGCGCTCGGGCAGCCCTCCGGCAACGGGCGGATCCAGGGCTGGTTCCGGCTCCGCGACGGCCGCGAGCCCGACCCGCTGCTGCTCCTGCTGGTCGCCGACGCGCTGCCGCCGGTCACCTTCGACCTCGGCCTGCCCGGCTGGGCCCCGACCGTCGAACTGACCGTCCACCTGCGGGCCAAGCCGGCCCCGGGCTGGCTGCGGGTCACCCACGCCACCCGCAACCTGGCCGGCGGCTACTTCGAGGAGGACGCCGAGATCTGGGACGAGGCCGGCCGCCTGGTCGCCCAGTCCCGACAGCTGGCCCGGGTGCCGCGTTCGGCGTGAGGTGACGCGGAGACGGCGACCGGTATTACCGGTGGTTACATTCCTGTGACACGCCGTACGTGTGTGGCGCGCGGAACTGGGGAGTAACACGGTCAGCGGCGAGCCCCCGCCGCTGACCGTCGCACCGCCGACGGTCGCCCGCCGACGCCAGGAGCCTCGATGACCAGCCGCAAGGGCCGTGCCCGCCGTAACTCCGACTGCACCGCCGGCGGCCTGCGGCCCGCGCTGCGGGCACCGCACCGGCCGCGGCCGGCCGAGGGGGCCGAGCAGGCGTTCGTCATCGGGGTGCTCACCAACGCCGCGGACTTCCAGCGGGCCCGTGCCTGGGGCGTGTGCGACGCCCCCGACTTCGAGCGCTACCTGGCCGACACCGCCGAGCTGCTGGCCGACGCGCTGGAGCGGTTCGAGACCGTCCGGGCCCGGATGTTCCACCCGCAGGACTTCGAGGAGTTCTGCCTGCTGCACCGGCTGGACCCGGCCGAGCCCGCCGCGCGCGACCGCTACCTCGTCAACCCGCCGCTGCAGACCCAGCTGCTGGCCTACCGGGGCGAGGAGCTGGCCGGGGACTTCGTGTCGCGCCTGGTCCGGGCCCGGGAGAACGGGCTGACGCTCTGCCACGTCGACCTGCTGCTCGACGGCGGCCTGTACGGGGGCGCGGGCGAGGCCGACGAGGAGCAAGCCCGCTGGGTGCGGGCCGCCTACCAGCGCGGGGGCGAGGTGTTCCGCCGGATGCTGGTCGGCGCGGGTGCCGGGGTGTACGAGCTGCGCCTGCGGGTGGACGCGCCGGACGGCAAGCTCACCGCCGCGGCCCGGGTGCTGCAGTGGGAGGACGGCGTGGTGCGGATCAACGACGAGGACCTGGAGCTGGTCTGCGCGGTGCTCTGCGCCGGGCTGGCGCTGGAGCTGCCGGCCGTCGCGGTGCTGCACGGCTCGCAGGGCTCGGCCGCCTCCTGCGGCGAGTACCTTCCCGCGGCCTGGGCCTGGTCCAGCGGCGGGCCGGACTGGGCGCCGGCCGCCCGGCCGGTGCGGCTGGACGGCGTCGCGGCGCAGCCGGGCTACAGCCTGGGCACGGTCTGCTGACCGGACGTCGCCGGGAGACACCGCGGCGCGGCCCCCGAACCCCGGGACCGCGCCGTGACGTTTCTGCTTGGTACTACTTGGTGTTGCTCACCGATGGGAGCCGGTGCGGCGAGCGTCAGCTCGCGTCCTCCTCGCGCACCGCGCGGCGCGCGTCGGGGTTGAGCACGCCCCAGGAGATCAGCTGCTCGGTGAGGATCGACGGCGACTGGTCGTAGATCACGGCCAGCGTGCGCAGATCGTCCTGGCGGATCGAGAGGACCTTGCCGTTGTAGTCGCCGCGCTGGCTCTGGATGGTCGCCGCGTAGCGCTGCAGCGGGCCGGCCTTCTCGGACGGGACCTGGGTCAGTCTCTCCAGGTCGAGGACCAGGCGCGGCGGCGGCTCGGCCGCGCCGCCCGGCGTGCCGCCGGGCAGGAGCTCCTGCACCGGAACGCCGTAGAACTCGGCGAGCTCGGCCAGCCGCTGCACGGTGACCGCACGGTCGCCGCGCTCGTACGAGCCGACGACGACTGCCTTCCAGCGCCCCTGGGACTTCTCCTCGACACCGTGCAGGGAGAGACCCTGCTGAGTGCGGATCGCTCGGAGCTTGCCTCCGAGCTGCTTCGCGTAGTCGCTGGACATTGATCTCCCCGGACGAGATTGCTTCGCGTTCAGTGGTGGGTCACGGGCGATTGCCGACGTCGTTACCGGTGGGTTCGACGCGCGTCTCGTAACTCACTGTGAGGTTACGTAGAGTAAGGTGTTGCGTCAAGCCGAATGGGGCAGTCGTGCGAATGGCCCGCATCGTCGGCGCATCCGGGGCGTTAATTCGATGAAGCGGAATGATGGACGTCCACTTGCCTCCGGGGGCGCTGATAGGATGACCCGAAGCCCGCGCCCGGTTCGGCGAGGGCAATTCCCAGACATCCTTTAAGACCCGTCCCGTGAGGCGGGGAAGGAGGTCCGCTTCGGCATGACCACACACCGAGAACCGACGCCGCGGCCGCCGCACCAGGTGCTGGACGGCACGGACATCGCCCGGGTCGTCACCCGGATAGCGCACGAGATCGTCGAGCGCGCCAAGGGCGCGGAGGACGTCGTGCTGCTCGGCATCCACACCAGGGGCGTCCACCTCGCCCGCCGCCTGCACGGCCGGCTGGCCCAGATCACCGGGAGCGAGATCCCGCTGGGCACCCTGGACATCACCATGTACCGGGACGACCTGCGGCTGAAGCCCGCCCGCGCCCTGGAGCACACCGAGATCCCGCCCGGCGGCATCGACGGCAAGCTGGTGATCCTGGTCGACGACGTGCTCTTCTCCGGCCGCACCATCCGCGCCGCGCTCGACGCGCTGAGCGACATCGGCCGCCCGCGCGCCGTCCAGCTCGCCGTCCTGGTCGACCGCGGCCACCGCGAGCTGCCGATCCGGGCCGACTACGTGGGCAAGAACCTCCCCACCTCGCTGCGCGAGGCCGTACAGGTGCGCCTGTCCGACACCGACGGCGTGGACGCCGTCCTGGTCGGCGACCGCGACTACACCGCCCGCAGCTCGCAGGCCCTGGCCTCCCAGCCCACCGAACCGCACCTCCCGGAGTAACCCGCGTGAAGCGCCACCTCGTCTCCGCCGCCGATCTCAGCCGCGACGACGCGCTGCTGATCCTGGACACCGCCGAGGAGCTGGCCCAGCTCTCCGGCCGGGCCGTCAAGAAGCTCCCCACGCTGCGCGGCCGCACCGTCGTCAACCTCTTCTTCGAGGACTCCACCCGTACCAAGACCTCCTTCGAGGTCGCCGAGAAGCGGCTCTCCGCCGACGTCATCAACTTCTCCGCCAAGGGCTCCTCGGTCTCCAAGGGCGAGAGCCTCAAGGACACCGCGCTGACCCTGCAGGCGATGGGCGCCGACGCGGTCGTCATCCGGCACCACGCCTCGGGCGCGCCGGCCCGGCTGGCCCGGTCCGACTGGCTGCACGGCAGCGTGATCAACGCCGGTGACGGCACCCACGAGCACCCCACCCAGGCGCTGCTCGACGCCTTCACCATGCGCCGCCACCTCAACGCCGGGCTGGGCAAGGACCTCGCCGGGCGCCGGGTGACCATCGTCGGCGACGTCCTGCACAGCCGGGTCGCCCGCTCCAACGTGCACCTGCTGACCACCCTCGGTGCCCAGGTCACCTTCGTCGCCCCGCCGACCCTGCTGCCGATCGGCATCCAGAACTGGCCCTGCGAGATCAGCTACGACCTCGACAGCGTGCTGCCCAAGACCGACGCGCTGATGATGCTGCGGGTGCAGCGCGAGCGGATGAACGCCGCGTTCTTCCCGACCGAGCGCGAGTACAGCCGCCGCTACGGCATGAACGGCATCCGGATGGCCCAGCTGCCCGAGCACGCCATCGTGATGCACCCCGGCCCGATGGTCCGCGGCATGGAGATCACCGCCGAGGTCGCCGACTCGCCGCGCTGCACCGTGGTCGAGCAGGTCGCCAACGGCGTCTCCGTCCGGATGGCCGTCCTCTACCTGCTGCTCGGTGGCGTCACCCTCGCCGACGCCGCCGCTGCCCCCCGCACCGACTCCGTGGAGACCGCCCAGTGAACGAGCGCAGCGAGCGAACCGACAACATGGTCAGCTACCTGATCCGCAACGCCAAGATCCTGGGCGGCGCCCCGCAGGACCTCCACCTCGCCGACGGTGTCATCAAGGCGATCGGCACCGGCCTGGCGGTCGAGGCGGACATCGAGATCGACGCCACCGGCATGATCGCCCTGCCCGGCCTGGTCGACCTGCACACCCACCTGCGCGAGCCCGGCCGCGAGGACGCCGAGACCGTGCTCACCGGCACCCAGGCCGCCGCGATGGGCGGCTTCACCGCCGTGCACGCGATGGCCAACACCACCCCGGTGGCCGACAGCGCCGGCGTGGTCGAGCAGGTCTGGCGGCTCGGCCAGGAGGCCGGCTACTGCGACGTCCAGCCGGTCGGTGCCGTCACCGTCGGCCTGGAGGGCAAGAAGCTCGCCGAGCTCGGCGCGATGCACGAGTCCGCCGCCTCCGTCCGGGTCTTCTCGGACGACGGCAAGTGCGTGGACGACGCGGTGCTGATGCGCCGCGCCCTGGAGTACGTCAAGGCCTTCGACGGCGTCGTCGCCCAGCACGCCCAGGAGCCGCGGCTGACCGAGGGCGCCCAGATGAACGAGGGCCAGGTCTCCGGCGAGCTCGGGCTCGGCGGCTGGCCGGCCGTCGCCGAGGAGTCGATCATCGCCCGCGACGTGCTGCTCGCCGCGCACGTCGGCTCCCGGCTGCACGTCTGCCACCTCTCCACGGCCGGCTCGGTCGAGATCGTCCGCTGGGCCAAGGCCAAGGGCTGGGACGTCACCGCCGAGGTCACCCCGCACCACCTGCTGCTCACCGACGAGCTGGTCCGCTCCTACGACCCGGTGTACAAGGTGAACCCGCCGCTGCGCACCGCCGAGGACGTCCAGGCGCTGCGCAAGGCGCTCGCCGACGGCACCATCGACGCCGTCGCCACCGACCACGCGCCGCACCCGGCCGAGGACAAGGACTGCGAGTGGGCCGTGGCCGCGATGGGCATGGTCGGCCTGGAGACCGCGCTGTCGGTCGTCCAGCAGACCATGGTCGACACCGGCCTGCTGAACTGGGAGGGCGTCGCGGACCGGATGTCGCACCGCCCGGCCCGGATCGGCCGTCTCACCGGGCACGGCCGGCCGATCTCGGCTGGTGAGCCCGCCAACCTGGTGCTGTTCGATCCCGCGTACCGTGGTGCCGTGAACCCGGACAGCTTCGCCACCCGCAGCCGCAACACCCCCTACAAGGGCATGGACCTGCCCGGACGGGTGCACGCCACCTTCCTGCGCGGTCGCGCCACCGTGCTGGCCGGTGAGCTGGCCGAGCAGGGCGGCGCGGCGTGACCGGCGCGACGATCCTGCTCGCCAAGGAGCAGGCGAAGGTCACCAACTGGCCCGGGTACATCGGCTGGACCATCGGCCTGCTGATCATCATCGGCCTGGTCTACTGGCTGATGCGCCAGGGCTGGAACTGGCGGCGCACCCTGCAGTCCGGCATCCCGCCGCTGCCCGCCGTGCCGGCCCGCGCCGGCCGGACCATCCTGGAGACCAGCGGCCGGTACCACGGCACCACCACCGCCGGGAACTGGCTCGACCGGGTCGTCGCGCACGGCCTGGGCACCCGCAGCCGTGCCGACCTCACCCTCGGCGAGGACGGCCTGCTGGTGCAGCGCCCCGGCGACGTGGACTTCTGGATCCCGGCCGAGCTCCTGTCGGCTGCCCGGACGGACTCCGCGATCGCCGGCAAGGTCGTCCCCTCCGGGCTGCTCGTCGTCACCTGGACGCACGAGGGCACCGAGCTGGACTCCGGCTTCCGGGCCGACCACCCCGATGAGCACACCGCCTGGGTCGAGGCGATCACCCAGCTCGCAACACGTACGAAGACGAAGAAGACGGAAGAGGCCGCGCAATGACCGCACCTGCCCCCACCACGCAGCGCCAACGGCGGGAGCGCATCCCCGCCGTGCTCGTCCTGGAGGACGGCCGGACCTTCCGCGGCCAGGCCTACGGCGCCGTCGGCGAGACCTTCGGCGAGGCGGTCTTCAACACCGGCATGTCCGGCTACCAGGAGACCCTGACCGACCCGTCGTACCACCGCCAGGTGGTCGCGATGACCGCCCCGCAGATCGGCAACACCGGCTGGAACGACGAGGACGACGAGTCCCAGCAGATCTGGGTCGCCGGCTACATCGTGCGCGACCCCGCCCGGGTGGCGTCCAACTGGCGCTCCCGCCGCTCGCTGGACGACGAGCTGGTCCGCCAGGGCATCGTCGGCATCAGCGGCATCGACACCCGCGCGCTGACCCGCCACCTGCGCGAGCGCGGCGCGATGCGCTGCGGCATCTTCTCCGGCGAGGCGGTGGCCGACCAGGCCGCCCTGCTCGCCCGGGTGCAGCAGTCGCCCGAGATGAAGGGCGCCGACCTGTGCGCCGAGGTGGCCACCACCGAGCCGTACGTCGTGCCCGCGATCGGTGAGAAGCGGTTCACCGTCGCCGCGCTGGACCTCGGCATCAAGGCGATGACCCCGCAGCGGATGGCCGAGCGCGGCATCGAGGTGCACGTGCTGCCGGCCAACTCCACCCTGGAGGACGTCTACGCCGTCAACCCGGACGGCGTCTTCTTCTCCAACGGCCCGGGCGACCCGGCCACCGCCGACCACCAGGTCGCCGTGGCGCAGGGCGTGCTGGAGCGCAAGATCCCGTTCTTCGGGATCTGCTTCGGCAACCAGATCCTCGGCCGCGCCCTGGGCTTCGGCACCTACAAGCTCAAGTACGGCCACCGCGGCATCAACCAGCCGGTGCAGGACCGCACCACCGGCAAGGTCGAGGTGACCGCCCACAACCACGGCTTCGCCGTGAACGCGCCGCTGGACAAGGTGAGCGACACCCCCTACGGGCGGGTCGAGGTCTCCCACGTCTGCCTCAACGACGACGTGGTCGAGGGCCTGCAGGCGCTCGACGTGCCCGCCTTCAGCGTGCAGTACCACCCCGAAGCGGCCGCCGGCCCGCACGACGCCGCCTACCTGTTCGACCGCTTCGTGAAGCTCATGGAGGGCCAGCGTGCCTAAGCGCACTGACATCAAGTCCGTCCTGGTGATCGGCTCCGGCCCGATCGTCATCGGCCAGGCCGCCGAGTTCGACTACTCGGGCACGCAGGCCTGCCGCGTTCTCAAGGCCGAGGGCCTGCGGGTCGTGCTGGTCAACTCCAACCCGGCCACGATCATGACCGACCCGGAGATCGCCGACGCCACCTACGTCGAGCCGATCACCCCGGAGTTCGTCGAGAAGATCATCGCCAAGGAGCGCCCCGACGCGCTGCTGCCGACCCTGGGCGGCCAGACCGCGCTGAACACCGCGATCTCGCTGCACAAGGCGGGCACGCTGGAGAAGTACGGCGTCGAGCTGATCGGCGCCGACGTCGAGGCGATCAACAAGGGCGAGGACCGCGACCTGTTCAAGGGCGTCGTCGAGGCCGTCAACGCCAAGATCGGCCACGGCGAGTCCGCCCGCTCGGTCATCTGCCACACCATGGACGAGGTGCTGGCCGGCGTCGACACGCTCGGCGGCTACCCGGTCGTGGTGCGCCCCTCCTTCACCATGGGCGGCGCCGGCTCCGGCTTCGCCCACAACGAGGAGGACCTGCGCCGCATCGCCGGCCAGGGCCTGGCCCTCTCGCCGACCACCGAGGTGCTCCTGGAGGAGTCCATCCTCGGCTGGAAGGAGTACGAGCTGGAGCTGATGCGCGACCGGAACGACAACGTCGTGGTCGTCTGCTCCATCGAGAACTTCGACCCGATGGGCGTGCACACCGGTGACTCGATCACCGTCGCCCCGGCGATGACCCTCACCGACCGCGAGTACCAGATCCTGCGCGACGTCGGCATCGCCGTCATCCGCGAGGTCGGCGTCGACACCGGCGGCTGCAACATCCAGTTCGCCGTCAACCCCGTCGACGGCCGGGTCATCGTCATCGAGATGAACCCGCGCGTCTCCCGCTCCTCGGCGCTCGCCTCCAAGGCCACCGGCTTCCCGATCGCCAAGATCGCCGCCAAGCTGGCCGTCGGTTACACCCTGGACGAGATCCCCAACGACATCACCGAGGAGACCCCGGCCTCCTTCGAGCCGACCCTCGACTACGTCGTGGTCAAGGTGCCGCGGTTCGCGTTCGAGAAGTTCCCGAGCGCCGACGCGACGCTGACCACCACCATGAAGTCCGTCGGCGAGGGCATGGCCCTCGGCCGCAACTTCCCCGAGGCGCTGCAGAAGGCGCTGCGCTCGCTGGAGAAGAAGGGCTCCCAGTTCAGCTGGATCACCCCGGTCGGCGACAAGGCGGAGCTGCTGGTCAAGGCCGCCGTGCCGACCGACGGCCGGATCAACACCGTGATGGACGCCATCCGGGCCGGCGCCACCCCGGAGGAGGTGTTCGAGTCCACCAAGATCGACCCGTGGTTCGTCGACCAGCTCTTCCTGCTCGACGAGATCGCCGGCGAGCTGGCCGGGGCCGCCGAGCTCACCCCCGAGCTGCTGCGCCACGCCAAGCGGCACGGCTTCTCCGACCAGCAGATCGGCGAGATCCGCGGCCTGCGCTCCGACGTGGTCCGCGAGGTGCGCCACGCGCTCGGCATCCGCCCGGTGTTCAAGACCGTCGACACCTGCGCCGCCGAGTTCGCCGCCAAGACCCCGTACTTCTACTCGTCCTACGACGAGGAGAACGAGGTCGCCCCGCGCACCAAGCCGGCCGTGATCATCCTCGGCTCCGGCCCGAACCGCATCGGCCAGGGCATCGAGTTCGACTACTCCTGCGTCCACGCCTCCTTCGCGCTGGCCGACGCCGGGTACGAGACCGTGATGGTCAACTGCAACCCGGAGACCGTCTCCACCGACTACGACACCTCCGACCGGCTCTACTTCGAGCCGCTCACCCTGGAGGACGTGCTGGAGATCGTCCACGCCGAGCAGCAGGCCGGCCCGCTGGCCGGTGTGATCGTCCAGCTCGGCGGCCAGACCCCGCTCGGCCTGGCCCAGGCGCTCAAGGACAACGGCGTGCCGATCGTCGGCACCCAGCCCGAGGCGATCGACCTCGCCGAGGAGCGCGGCGCCTTCGGCCGCGTGCTGCGCGACGCCGGGCTGCCCGCCCCCAAGCACGGCACCGCCTTCTCCTTCGCGGAGGCCAAGGCGATCGCGGACGAGATCGGCTACCCCGTCCTGGCCCGCCCGTCCTACGTGCTCGGCGGCCGCGGCATGGAGATCGTCTACGACGAGGCCTCGCTCGCCTCCTACCTGGAGCGGCACGCCGGTCTGATCTCCGAGCACCCGGTGCTGATCGACCGCTTCCTGGACGACGCGGTGGAGATCGACGTCGACGCGCTCTACGACGGCACCGAGCTCTACCTCGGCGGCGTCATGGAGCACATCGAGGAGGCCGGCATCCACTCCGGCGACTCCGCCTGCGCGCTGCCCCCGATCACCCTCGGCGGCTACGACATCAAGCGCCTGCGCACCTCCACCGAGGCCATCGCGCGCGGTGTCGGCGTCCGCGGCCTGATCAACATCCAGTTCGCGCTGGCCGGGGACATCCTCTACGTGCTGGAGGCCAACCCGCGCGCCTCCCGCACCGTCCCGTTCACCTCCAAGGCGACCGCGGTGCCGCTGGCCAAGGCCGCCGCCCGGATCTCGCTCGGCGCCACCATCGCCGAGCTGCGCGCCGAGGGCCTGCTCCCGGCCGAGGGCGACGGCGGCACGCTGCCCGCCGACTGCCCGATCTCGGTCAAGGAGGCCGTGATGCCGTGGAGCCGCTTCCGCGACATCCACGGCCGCGGGGTGGACACCGTGCTCGGCCCGGAGATGCGCTCGACTGGTGAGGTCATGGGCATCGACAAGGTCTTCGGCACCGCCTACGCCAAGGCCCAGTCCGGCGCGTACGGCGCGCTGCCGACCAAGGGCAAGGTCTTCGTCTCGGTCGCCAACCGCGACAAGCGCAACCTGGTCTTCCCGGCCCGGGCGCTGGTCGGCCTCGGCTTCGAGGTGCTCGCCACCGCCGGCACCGCCGAGGTGCTCCAGCGCGGCGGCATCCCGTCCACGCTGGTGCGCAAGCACAGCGAGGGCGAGGGCCCGAACGGCGAGAAGACCATCGTCCAGCTGATCCACGACGGTGAGGTCGACCTCATCATCAACACGCCGTACGGCACCGGCGGTCGCCTCGACGGCTACGAGATCCGCACCGCGGCCGTCTCGCGCGGGGTCCCGTGCCTGACCACCGTCCAGGCGATGGGCGCGGCCGTCCAGGGCATGGACGCGCAGCTGCGCGACGAGGTCGGGGTGATGTCGCTCCAGGAGCACGCCGAGCTGATCAACGCCGGCCGCAGCAAGTAGCACCACCGCAGTGGGGGGCACCGGAGCCAGTTTGGTGCCCCCCACTTCCATGCCCGTCGCCCGCCACCACCCGGCCTGCGACGGGCTGCGCCCGCGCCCTGAATTCCGCTACCTGCCCTCGGAGTTGAACCATCTTGTACAAGCTCCTGTTCGACCTCGTCTTCAAGAAGATGGACCCCGAGAAGGCGCACCATCTCGCCTTCTTCTGGATCCGGCTCTCCTCCTCGGTGCCCGGGCTGCGCACCCTGGTGCGGCTGGTCCTCGCCCCGCGTGACCGGGCGCTGCACACCAGGGCCCTCGGCCTCGACCTGCCCGGCCCGTTCGGGCTCGCGGCCGGCTTCGACAAGGACGGCGTCGGCATCGACGGTCTGGCGATGCTCGGCTTCGACTACGTCGAGATCGGCACCATCACCGGCGAGCCCCAGCTCGGCAACCCGACGCCCCGGCTGTTCCGCCTGGTCGAGGACCGCGCGCTGATCAACCGGATGGGCTTCAACAACCAGGGTTCGGCCCGGGTCGCCGCCCGGCTGGCCGCCCGCCCGCACACCAGCTCCACCCCGGTGATCGGCGTCAACATCGGCAAGACCAAGGTGGTCGAGGAGGCCGACGCCGTCGCCGACTACGTCAAGTCCACCGAGCGGCTGGCCAAGTACGCCGACTACCTGGTGGTCAACGTCAGCTCGCCGAACACCCCCGGGCTGCGCAACCTGCAGGCCGTCGACCACCTGCGCCCGCTGCTGGCCGCCGTCCGCGAGGCCGCCGACCGCACCACCGCGCACCACGTGCCGCTGCTGGTCAAGATCGCCCCCGACCTGGCCGACGAGGACATCGACGAGGTCGCCGACCTCGCCCTGGAACTGGGCCTGGACGGCATCATCGCCACCAACACCACGATCGGCCGCGAGGGCCTGCGGGCCGACGCCCAGCGGGTCGCGGAGATCGGCATGGGCGGCCTGTCCGGCGCCCCGCTCAAGGCCCGCGCCCTGGAGGTGCTGCAGCGGCTGCGCGCCCGCACCGGGGGCCGGCTGACGCTGGTCTCGGTGGGCGGCGTGGAGACCGCCGAGGACGCCTGGCAGCGGATCATCCACGGCGCCGACCTGGTCCAGGGCTACAGCGCCTTCATCTACGAGGGCCCGTTCTGGTGCCGCAGGATCCACAAGGGCCTCTCCGCCCGGGTCCGCGCGGCCGGCTTCCGGGACCTCGCGGCGGCCGTCGGCAGCGCCGTCCGCAGCTCGTGACCCCCTTCACCGGTTCCGGCCCGATCGGTTCCGGAAAGTCTGGAAAGGACGACATGACCCTCGCCCCGTTCGGCGCCCGGCTGCGCCAGGCCCTCGACACCCGTGGCCAGCTCTGCGTCGGCATCGACCCGCACGCCTCCCTGCTCGCCGCCTGGGGGCTCGGCGACGACCTCGCCGGGCTGGAGACCTTCAGCCGCACCGTGGTCGAGGCGCTGGCCGACCGGGTGGCCGTGCTCAAGCCGCAGGCCGCCTTCTTCGAGCGCTTCGGCAGCAAGGGCGTCGCGGTGCTGGAGAAGAGCGTGGAGGAGGCCCGGGCGGCCGGTGCGCTGGTCCTGATGGACGCCAAGCGAGGCGACATCGGCTCCACCATGGCCGCCTACGCGGAGGCCTTCCTGTCGCCCGCCGGCCCGCTGTTCTCGGACGCCGTGACGGTCAGCCCGTACCTGGGCTTCGGCTCGCTGCGCCCGGCCCTGGACCTGGCCCGGGAGCAGGGCTGTGGCGTGTTCGCGCTGGCGCTCACCTCCAACCCGGAGGGCGCCGAGGTGCAGCGCGCGGTCGGTGCGGACGGCGAGCCGGTCGCGGCGGCGGTGCTGCGGCAGTTGGCGGCCGAGAACGCGGGCGCCGAGCCGCTGGGCTCCTTCGGCGCGGTGGTCGGCGCGACGCTGGCCGACGCGGGCGTGGAGCTGGCCATCAACGGCCCGCTGCTGGCCCCCGGGATCGGCGCCCAGGGCGCGACCATGGCGGACCTGCCGCGGGTGTTCGGCGCCTCGGTGATCAACGTGGTGCCGAGCGTCAGCCGGGACGTGCTCAAGCACGGTCCCTCGGTGGCCGCGCTGCGGGACGCGGCGGACCGCTTCGTGGGCGAGTTCGCGGACGCCGTCAAGTAGCGGACGGTGGCCGGTGCGTGACGGGAGCCGTTCGCCGGGTAGCCGGACGGTGACCGTCCGCAGTGTCCGCAGGACGGCGGGGCGGCACCGGAGTTGACGTGAGCGCCGTCACATCGACCCTGTCAAAGTTTCGCAATCGCGGTCATTTTGCCCCGGAAAGTCCTGGTCGGCCTTGGCTGACCAGGACTTTTCGTGTTCTTTTCCTGACGTGGCGCCGCAATGCGGGTAGTGTCCGGCGATAGGTCATCGGCGAGTTGCGAAACCTGTAGCTCCCGCAGGTCAGGGCCCTGTGGTTCCCCATTGGGCTCCCATTGCGGACGGTGTCCTCGGTACCGAACCAGTCATAGCTCTATCCCTTCCTTCCACACCCTGAGGTGAACGGCGTGGCTCTTCCGCCCCTTACCCCTGAACAGCGCACCGCCGCGCTCGCCAAGGCCGCCGAGGCTCGCCGGGAGCGCGCCGAGGTCAAGAACCGGCTCAAGCACTCCGGCGCCTCCCTGCACGAGGTGATCAAGGCCGGCAAGAACGACAACGACGTCATCGGCAAGATGAAGGTGTCGGCCCTGCTCGAGTCCCTTCCGGGCGTCGGCAAGGTCCGTGCCAAGCAGATCATGGAGCGCCTCGGCATCAGCGAGAGCCGGCGGGTCCGCGGCCTCGGCACGAACCAGATCGCCTCCCTGGAGCGGGAGTTCGGCGGTGGCGCCGCCTGACCGTGCCCCCGTGGTCCCGGGATCGTCCGCGATCCGGGATAATCGGTGCATGAGTGAGCGTCCGCGGCTGACCGTGCTCTCCGGCCCTTCGGGGGTCGGCAAGAGCACGGTCGTCGCTCATATGAGGAAGATGTACCCCGAGGTCTGGCTCTCGGTGTCGGCGACGACCCGCCATCCGAGGCCTGGCGAGAAGAACGGGGTCCAGTACCACTTCGTCGACAACGACGAGTTCGACAAGCTGATCGCCAACGGTGAGCTGCTGGAGTGGGCCGAGTTCGCCGGGAACCGCTACGGCACCCCGCGCGCGGCGGTGCTGGAGAAGCTGGAGCGCGGCGAGCCCGTCCTGCTGGAGATCGATCTGCAGGGTGCCCGTCAGGTGCGCGAGTCGATGCCGGAGGCCCAGCTGGTCTTCCTGGCCCCGCCGAGCTGGGACGAGCTGGTCCGCCGGCTGACCGGCCGGGGCACCGAGCCGCAGGACGTGATCGAGAAGCGGCTGGAGGCGGCCAAGGTCGAGCTCGCGGCCGAGCCCGAGTTCGACACGACGCTTGTCAACACCTCCGTCGAGCAGGTAGCGGCCGAACTGCTAGCCTTGCTCGGTGTAGCCTGACCTGTCTGTCTTTTCCACCCTTTCGGAAGGTTTTAGCGTGTCCTCTTCCATGACCGCGCCCGAGGGCATCATCAACCCGCCGATCGACGAGCTGCTTGAGGCCACCGACTCGAAGTACAGCCTCGTGATCTACGCCGCCAAGCGCGCGCGCCAGATCAACGCGTACTACTCCCAGCTCGGCGAGGGCCTGCTGGAGTACGTCGGCCCGCTGGTCGACACCCACGTGCACGAGAAGCCGCTGTCGATCGCGCTGCGCGAGATCAACGCGGGCATGCTGACCGCCGAGGCGATCGAGGCTGCCTGAGGCAGTCCTGTCCCTTTCCCGGAGGGCCCGGCGGAACCGTTTCCGCCGGGCCCTCCGGCGTCTTTGCCGGGGGCCCGGCGCTGCGGGTGGGGCACCGTGCGGGTGGCAGCTGAGGGGTCGTAGGGTGGGCGGGTCCCAGATCCTGAGAAAGGTCGTCGGAACATGAGCGCGAACGCGGACGCGGACGCTCCTCGCGTCGTCCTCGGCGTCAGCGGCGGGATCGCCGCCTACAAGGCCTGCGAGCTGCTGCGCCGGTTCGCCGAGTCCGGCCACCGGGTCACCGTGGTGCCGACCGCCGCGGCGCTGCACTTCGTCGGCGAGGCCACCTGGGCCGCACTGTCCGGCCGCCCGGCCGCCACCGAGACCTGGGAGCGGGTGCACGAGGTGCCGCACGTGCGGATCGGGCAGCAGGCCGACCTGGTGGTGGTCGCCCCCGCCACCGCCGACCTGATCGCCAAGGCCGCCCACGGGCTCGCCGACGACCTGCTGACCAACACCCTGCTCACCGCCCGCTGCCCGGTCGTGCTGGCGCCCGCCATGCACACCGAGATGTGGGAGCACCCCGCCACCCGGGACAACGTCACCACCCTGCGCCGCCGGGGCGTGATCGTGCTGGAGCCGGCCGTCGGGCGGCTGACCGGCAAGGACACCGGCAAGGGCCGGCTGCCCGAGCCGTCCGCGATCTTCGACGCCTGCCGGGCCGTGCTGCGCCGCGGCGGGGCGGTGCCGACCGACCTGGCCGGTCGGCACGTGGTGGTCTCGGCCGGCGGCACCCGGGAGCCGCTGGACCCGGTGCGCTACCTGGGCAACCGCTCCTCCGGCAAGCAGGGCTACGCGCTCGCCGTCACCGCCGCGGCGCGCGGCGCCCGGGTGACTCTGGTCTCGGCCAACGCCGAGCTGCCCGACCCCGCCGGGGTGGACGTGGTGCACGTCGGGACGGCCCTGGAGCTGCGCGAGGCGACGCTGAAGGCGGCCGAGGACGCGGACGCCGTGGTGATGGCCGCGGCCGTGGCGGACTTCCGGCCCGCCGAGTACGCCACCGGCAAGATCAAGAAGGTCGAGGGGGTCGAACCGGCGCCGGTCGCCCTCGTCCGCAACCCGGACGTCCTGGCCGAGCTGTCGGCCCACCGCCCCCGTTCGGGCCAACTGGTCGTGGGTTTCGCGGCGGAGACCGACGACGTGCTCGCCAACGGCCGCGCCAAGCTCGCCCGCAAGGGCTGTGACCTGCTGGTCGTCAACGAGGTGGGCAACGGAAAGGCTTTCGGGACGGACGTCAACGAGGCCGTCGTCCTGGGCTCGGACGGCAGTGAGACGCCCATCCCGGTGGGCCCGAAGGAGGCCTTGGCGGACGTGGTCTGGGACCTGGTCGCGGAGCGTCTCGGATCGATCGGCGTCTGATCGAGCAGCGCTCCGATGTGGTCTTGATTTTTGGAACTGGGTCACGTTCGACGGAACCAGACCGTTACACTCCAGGAATCAAGTCTTTCCGGATGTCCCCGGTTCGCCGGGGGCCTTCAGTCAGCAGCCGCTGCAACCCCAGGGAGCGCTGTGTCTCGCCGCCTGTTCACCTCGGAATCCGTGACCGAGGGACACCCCGACAAGATCGCTGACCAGATCAGCGACACGATCCTTGACGCTCTCCTCCGGGAGGACCCGACGTCCCGGGTCGCCGTGGAGACGCTCATCACCACCGGCCAGGTGCACGTGGCCGGCGAGGTGACGACCAAGGCGTACGCGCCGATCGCCCAGCTCGTCCGGGACAAGATCCTGGAGATCGGCTACGACAGCTCCAAGAAGGGCTTCGACGGCGCCTCCTGCGGCGTCTCGGTGTCCATCGGCGCCCAGTCGCCCGACATCGCGCAGGGCGTCGACACCGCGTACGAGGCCCGGGTCGAGGGCGACGAGGACGACCTGGACAAGCAGGGTGCCGGCGACCAGGGCCTGATGTTCGGCTACGCGTCCGACGAGACGCCCGAGCTGATGCCGCTGCCGATCACCCTGGCGCACCGGCTCTCCCGCCGTCTGACCGAGGTCCGCAAGAACGGGACCATCCCGTACCTGCGCCCCGACGGCAAGACCCAGGTCACCATCGAGTACGACGGCGACAAGGCCGTCCGCCTCGACACCGTGGTCGTCTCGACCCAGCACGCCAGTGACATCGACCTGGAGTCGCTGCTCACCCCGGACATCCGCGAGTTCGTCGTGGAGCCGGAGCTGAAGGCGCTGGCCGACCAGGGCATCAAGCTGGTCACCGACGGTTACCGCCTGCTGGTCAACCCGACCGGCCGCTTCGAGATCGGCGGCCCGATGGGCGACGCCGGCCTGACCGGCCGCAAGATCATCATCGACACCTACGGCGGCATGGCCCGCCACGGCGGCGGCGCCTTCTCCGGCAAGGACCCGTCCAAGGTGGACCGCTCGGCCGCCTACGCGATGCGCTGGGTCGCCAAGAACATCGTCGCCGCGGGCCTGGCCCGCCGCGCCGAGGTGCAGGTCGCGTACGCGATCGGCAAGGCCGAGCCGGTCGGCCTGTTCGTCGAGACCTTCGGCACCGAGACCGTGCCGGTGCTGGACATCCAGAAGGCCGTCTCCGAGGTCTTCGACCTGCGCCCGGCCGCGATCATCCGCGACCTGGACCTGCTGCGGCCCATCTACGCCCAGACCGCCGCCTACGGCCACTTCGGCCGCGAGCTGCCGGACTTCACCTGGGAGCGCACCGACCGGGTGGACGCCCTGAAGGCTGCCGTCCAGGCCTGACCCGTCGCCCGAAGCGGCGCCCACCCCGCACCGGGGTGGGCGCCGCTTTGTGCGTCCTGTCGGTGCGACCTGGTAGTACTTGGGAGCGATGAGCAGCACAGGGGAGAACGGGGCCGCCGAGCCGGAGCAGCTGGCGTTCATCCGGGAGACGGTCAAGCGGGCCAAACCCCGGACGTGGAAGGGCGCCAAGCGGGCCGAGCACCTGCCGGTGGCCCGGGTCGTGGTGGACAAGGGCGTGCTCACCATCGACAAGCTCTTCGACTACGAGGTCCCGGCCGCCATGGCCGAGGAGGCCCAGCCGGGTGTCCGGGTGCGGGTGCGCTTCGGGGCCCGGGTGGTCAAGGGCCAGCGCGAGGGCGGGGAGCTGCACGACGGGTTCATCGTCGCCCGGCTGGAGAAGAGCGACTTCGCCGGTCCGCTGGCGCCGCTCGCCCAGGTGCTCTCGCCCGAGCCGGTGCTCTCCCCGCAGCTGCTGCGGCTGTGCCGCACCGTCGCCGACCGCTACGCCGGGACGCTGGCCGACGTGCTGCAACTGGCCGTGCCGCCCCGGCACGCCAAGGCCGAGGCCGAGCCCTCGCCGCCGCCGCTGGCGCGCCCCCAGCCCCCGGCGCCGGGCGGCTGGCAGCGCTACCCGGCCGGCCCCGACTTCCTGTCCTCGCTGGCCGGCGGCGGTTCGCCGCGCGCGGTGTGGGCGGCGCTGCCGGGGCCCGGCTGGCCGTACGAGATCGCCCGGGCGGTGGCGGCGACCTTGGCGGGCGGGCGCGGCGCGCTGGTGGTGCTGCCGGACCGGCGGTCGGTGGCCCGGGTGGACCAGGCGCTCACCGAGCTGCTCGGGCCCGGGATGCACATGGCGCTGGAGGCCGAGCTCGGCCCGCGCGAGCGCTACCGGCGCTGGCTCGCGGTCAGCCGCGGCTCGGTGCACGCCGCGATCGGCACCCGGGCCACGATGTTCGCGCCGGTGCGCGACCTCGGGCTGGTGGTGGTCTGGTCCGACGGCGACGGCAGCCACAGCGACCCGCGCGCCCCGCATCCGCACGTCCGCGAGGTCGCGCTGCTGCGCGCGGCCGAGGAGGGCGCGGCGGTGCTGCTCGGCGGGCACGCGGTGACCGTGGAGGGCGCGCAGCTGGTCAGCACCGGCTGGGCGCGGCCGCTGGTCGCGGACCGGGAGACGGTGCGGCAGGTCGCGCCGAGGGCGCGCACCGTCACCGACCAGGACCAGCACCGGGATGCCGCCGCGCAGGCCGCCCGGCTGCCCTCGGTGGCCTGGGAGGCCGCCCGGGAGTCGCTGGCGGCCGGGCATCCGGTGCTCATCCAGGTGCCCCGGCGCGGCTACGTGCCCCGGCTGGCCTGCGGACGCTGCCGCACCCCCGCCCGCTGTCGGCGCTGCGAGGGGCCGCTGGAGGCGCCCTCGGCGGACGCCTCCCTGCAGTGCGGTTGGTGCGGGGAGGCGGAGGGCGACTGGCACTGCCCGGAGTGCGGCTCCTTCCGGCTGCGGGCGCAGGTGGTCGGCGCCCGCCGTACGGCGGAGGAGCTGGGCAAGGCGTTCCCGCGGATCCCGGTGCGGACCTCGGGGCGGGAGGCGGTGCTGGCCACCGTGCCGGACGAGCCCTCGCTGGTGATCTCCACGCCGGGCGCCGAGCCGGTGGTCGAGGGCGGCTCCGGGTACGGGGCCGTGCTGCTGCTGGACGGCTGGGCGCTGCTGAGCCGACCGGACCTGCGGGCCGGGGAGGAGACGCTGCGGCTCTGGCTGGCGGCGGCCGCGCTGGCCCGGCCCGCGACGGAGGGCGGGACGGTGGTGGTGGTCGCCGAGCCGTCGGCCCGTCCGGTGCAGGCGCTGGTGCGCTGGGACCCGCTGGGGCACGCCGGGCTGGAGCGGGACGAGCGGGCGCAGCTGCACTTCCCGCCGGTGTCGCGGATGGCCTCGGTGAGCGGCAGCCCGGCGGCGGTCGCCGACCTGCTGAACCTGATCCGGCTGCCGGAGGGGGCGGACGTGCTCGGTCCGGTGCCGGTGCCCGCCCTGCGGGGGGAGGAGCAGGAGCGCGCGCTGCTGCGGGTGGCGCCCGGCCAGGGGTCCGCGCTGGCGGCGGCGCTCAAGGCGGCGCAGATCGCCCGGATCGCGCTGCGGACGGCGGAGCCGGTGCGGGTGCGGGTGGACCCGACGGACATCGGGTAAGGCCTGTCCTCGAACTCGCGTCGCCCGCCCCGCGGGCGGGAGTTCGACGACAGGCCCTGCGCCGGGTGGGGCGGGGTGAGTGGGCCACCCCGCCCCCGGTGGCCCGGTGGTGCGGGGTCGGTCAGCCGCGCAGGGGGATGCCGGTGCGGTCGGCCTGCGGGCGGTCGATGCTGCTGCCGCGGTCGACGGGGGTGCGGTCGACGGGGGTGCGGTCGATGGGCGTGCGGTCCACGGGGGTGCGCTCGATCGGGGCGCGGTCCAGGGCGGTGCGGTCCAGGCCGCCCTGGCGGGCGGCGGGGACGGTGGTGGCCAGGCCGCCGCGTTCGGCGGGGGCGGGCAGGTCCTCGGAGCGGTCCGGGCGGCTCGGGCCCGGGACGGCGCCGCCGGCGGCGAGGAGTTCGCTGGTCGGGCGGCGCATGCCGTAGCGGCGGTGCACGGCCTGCTTGGTGACCCCGAGGGCGGAGCCCACCGAGTCCCAGGAGAAGCCCAGCGCCCGGTCGAACTCGACCGCTGCCGCGACCAGGGTCTCCACGCTCTCCCGCAGCTCCTGGGCCAGGCGCACGGTCGGCGCGGGCGCGCGTCCGTACACCACGAAGCCGGCCGAGGTGCTCGGGCGGCGCGGTCGGTAGACGTTGCCCAGTTGGGCGGTGAGCGTCCGCAGCGCGTCGACCTGGCGCCTCACCCGCTCGATGTCCCGCACCAGCAGGTGCAGGCTCGCCCGCGCCCGGGCGTCGTGGTTGATCTGCTCGGCCATGGCTTACGTGCCACCTTCCGTACGGTTCAGCTCGGCCGGGGCGCGGTGTCCCGTGCGCCCGGCCCCGGTCAATCTCTCTTGACCAACGCCGAAGCGGGGGCCGGGGTAACGCGGCTCGGCGGACTCGGGATATGTCAGATACCGGTGCGGCTGTCCCAGGACGGCCCGACGGGTCCCCCGGGAGGGTTGCATAGACTTGCGGTGAACCAGTCGTTGCCCGTAGCCCGTGCCCTTACGGACAGGAGCCCGCACCCCGTGGCGATCCAGCCGATCCGTCTCTTCGGAGACCCTGTCCTGCGGGCCACCGCCCAGCCGGTGACCACGTTCGACAAGGAACTGCGCAACCTGGTCCGCGATCTCACCGACACCATGCTGGAGGCCCCCGGCGCCGGCCTGGCCGCGCCCCAACTCGGCGTCTCGCTGCGGGTGTTCACGTACCACGTGGACGGCGTCACCGGGCACCTGATCAACCCGGACCTGTCGCTGAGCGAGGAGGAGCAGGACGGCCCCGAGGGCTGCCTCTCGCTGCCCGGGCTGCGCTACGACACCAAGCGGGCGTACGGCGTGGTGGCCAAGGGCTTCAACATGTACGGCGACCCGGTCACGCTGGAGGGCACCCAGCTGCTCGCCCGGTGCATCCAGCACGAGACCGACCACCTGGACGGCATCGTCTTCATCGACCGGCTCGACCGGGAGCAGCGCAAGGCCGCGCTGAAGGCGATCCGGGAGACGGACTGGGGCGGCGGGCCGGCGCCGGTCGTCAAGGTCTCGCCGCACAGCACCTTCGGTGCTGCCCGCTGATCTCGTTGGTTTCCTGAACTTCCTTTGACGAAAGGCACTTGATGCGACTCGTGTTCGCCGGCACCCCCGAGGTCGCCGTCCCCGCCCTGGAGGCGCTGCTCGCCTCCGACCGGCACGAGGTCGTCGCGGTGGTCACCCGCCCCGACGCCCCGGCCGGGCGCGGCCGCAAGCTGGTCGCCAGCCCCGTCGCCCAGCGTGCCGAGGAGGCCGGGATCGAGGTCCTCAAGCCGGCGAAGCCCAGCGACCCGGAGTTCGTCGCCCGGCTCACCGAACTCGCCCCCGACTGCTGCCCGGTGGTCGCCTACGGCGCGCTGCTGCGGCCCGGCGCCCTGGAGATCCCCAAGCACGGCTGGGTCAACCTGCACTTCTCGCTGCTGCCCGCCTGGCGCGGCGCGGCCCCGGTGCAGCACTCGGTGCTGGCCGGCGACGAGGTCACCGGCGCCTCCACCTTCCTGATCGAGCAGGGCCTCGACTCCGGCCCGGTCTACGGCGTGATCACCGAGGAGATCCGCCCGAGCGACACCAGCGGTGAACTGCTCACCCGGCTGTCCGTCTCCGGCGCGCGACTGCTCGCGGCCACCATGGACGGCATCGAGGACGGCTCGCTGCACGCCGTGCCGCAGCCGGCCGAGGGCGTCACGCTCGCACCGAAGATCACCGTCGAGGACGCGCGGATCGACTGGAACCACCCCGCGCTGCGGATCGACCGGGTGGTGCGCGGCTGCGCACCCGCGCCGGGGGCGTGGACGGAGTTCCGGGGGGAGCGGCTGAAGGTCACCGGGCCGGTCAAGCTGCTGCCGGAGTCGGCCGAACTGGCGCCGGGCGAGCTCGCGATGGTCGGCAAGAACAGCGTGCGGGTCGGCACCGGGAGCCACGACCTGGAGCTCGGGGAGGTGCGTCCGCAGGGGAAGAAGGAGATGCGGGCGGCCGACTGGGCGCGCGGGGCGCGGCTGGAGGCGGGGGAGCGGCTCGGCGTCCCGGCCGGCGGCTCCGAGGGCTGACCGTGGGCTGACCGCCGGGTTTGGCGTTACTGTTCGTCTGAGATCTTCTGATAACCACCGCAGCACCTTGAGGCACCTGTGACCACCCCCAGCGCCAAGCGCGCCCCCCGCCCGCACCGCCGACCGAAGAAGGACCCGGCCCGGATCGTCGCGTTCCGCGCGCTGCGCGCCGTCGACGAGCGCGACGCGTACGCCAACCTGATCCTGCCCTCCCTGCTCCGCGAGGCCGAGCAGAAGGGCATGGACCGGCGCGACGCCGCCCTCGCCACCGAGCTCGTCTACGGCACCCTGCGCCTGCAGGGCACCTACGACGCGGTCATCGCGGCCTGCATCGACCGGCCGCTGAGCAAGGTCGACCCGCCGGTGCTGGACGTGCTCTCGCTCGGCGCCCACCAGCTGCTCACCACCCGCATCCCCACCCACGCGGCGGTCTCGGCGACCGTCGAACTGGCCCGGGTGGTGCTCGGCGACGGCAAGGCCAAGTTCGTCAACGCCGTGCTGCGCCGGATCAGCGCCCACGACCTGAACACCTGGATCGAGCAGGTCGCCCCGCCGTACGACCAGGACGCCGAGGACCACCTCGCCGTCGTGCACTCGCACCCGCGCTGGGTCGTCTCCGCGCTCTGGGACTCGCTCGGCCGCTGGCAGCCGGACGCCTCCGGGCGCGCCGCCGTGGAGGAGCTGCTGCGGGCCGACAACGAGCGGCCCGAGGTCACCCTGGTCGCCCGCCCCGGCCGGGCCACCGTCGGCGAGCTGGCCGACGCGCTGCCCGAGGCCGAGCCGGGCCGCTGGTCCCCGTTCGCGCTGCGGCTCGCCGAGGGCGGCGACCCGGGCGCGCTGACCGCCGTCCGGGAGAACCGGGCCGGCGTGCAGGACGAGGGCAGCCAGCTGGTGGCGCTGGCGCTGGCCTCGGCACCGGTGGAGGGCCCGGACCGGCTCTGGCTGGACGGCTGCGCCGGACCGGGCGGCAAGGCCGCGCTGCTCGGCGCACTGGCAGCCGAGCGGGGCGCGGCCCTGGTCGCGAGCGAGAAGCAGCCGCACCGGGCCCGGCTGGTGGCACGGGCCCTGGAGGGCAACCCCGGCCCGTACACGGTGATCGCGGCGGACGGGACGCGCCCGGCCTGGCGCTCCGGCGGCTTCGACCGGGTGCTGGTGGACGTGCCGTGCTCCGGCCTGGGCGCGCTGCGCCGCCGTCCCGAGGCGCGCTGGCGGCGCCGGCCGGCCGACGTCGCGGCCTTCGGGCCGCTGCAGCGGGACCTGCTGCGCTCCGCGATCGAGGCCACCCGGATCGGCGGGGTGGTCGGCTACGCGACCTGCTCGCCGCACCTGGCGGAGACCCGCGCGGTGGTCGACGACGTGCTGCGCGGCGAGGGCGGCCGGGTCGAGTGGATCGACGCGCGAC
Source organism: Kitasatospora sp. NPDC048296 (assembly GCF_043201815.1). Lineage (NCBI taxonomy): Bacteria > Bacillati > Actinomycetota > Actinomycetes > Kitasatosporales > Streptomycetaceae > Kitasatospora > Kitasatospora sp. NPDC048296. The sequence continues at coordinate 3,173 of NZ_JBICZB010000031.1, read as the reverse complement.
CGCTGCTGCCCGGCGTCCCGGCGCTCGGGGACGGGCCGGATGTCCAGCTGTGGCCGCACCTGCACGGGACGGACGCGATGTACCTGGCGCTGCTGCGGCGGACGGCCTGAGTTCGCAGCTTCGGCTTGCATCTCCCGTAGCGGGAGGCGCCAGGGTGGTGGCCAGGAACGGCGACGCGCTCCCCGCGCTCCTCACGATCGGCCCGCTTCTCACGATAGGCGAGCCGGCCCGGCGGACCGGGCTGACGGTGAAGACCGTCCGCTTCTACGCGGACCAGGGGATCGTGTCGCCGGCCGCCCGCAACCCGGCCGGCCACCGGCGGTACGACGCGGACGCCGTCGCCCGCCCGGTTCTGGTGCGGGCCCTGCGCTCGTAGCGGGCCGGGCCCTACGGCTGGAGCGGGCCCGGGCAGTTGGTGAGGAAGGCGTGGGCCTGGGCGCGGAGGTGGTCGATCGGCGGATCCTCGCAGACCACCTCCAGTCCGAGTCCGGTGGCCTGGCCCCGGTGGTAGTAGGACTGGTAGGCGAGGTACGGGCGGTGGCCGTCGGTCGGGTCGAGGCCGACGGCGAAGGTCGCGAAGTGGATCCGCTCCTTGTCGGTGCGCTCGAACTCCGTTCGGGAGAGCTGCCATTCGAACTCGTAGGGTTCGGGCTCGGCGGGCAGGTCGAGGAGGGCCTGGGCGAGTCGGCGGACGTCGTCCGGATCGGCGAAGGGGAGCGACTCGGACCAGAGCGGTGCGGCGGCGTACAACTCCCAGCTGTTGCCGTTGTGGCTGACGGTCAGTGCCCACTCGCCGTCCCGGTCGTGCCAGCGGCAGCTGAGGATCGGATCCATGGTGGTCAACCTCCCTGTGTCGCGCGGCCGTTGTACCCCCGCCCTCTCATCGTGGCACATCCGGCGGGTTGTCGGACCGGGGCGCCAGCGGTCCTCGGGCGGCTCGGGCTGGGGCCGTTCGGGGCGGAGGTCGCGGGCATGGGGGCAGTGTTCACCCCGGGGCGGGGTGGGCGCGCGGGGATTTCCGGGTCAGTCCGTGGTGGGGTGCCAGGGGCGGTCGGGGCGGGTCGGGACCGGGGAGGAGGTGAGGCGCAGCGCGTACACCTCGCGGTCGTCGGCCGGGTACGGGACCGGGCCGAGGTACGCGTGGCCGGTCAGGTGGCACCAGGCGGGCAGGTCCAGCGGGGCGGCGGGGTCGGTGGTGTGGATGTGGACCACCGCGCCGGCCGGGAGGTGGGCGATCCGGGCGCGCAGCCGGAGCAGGAGCTGGACGCAGAGCAGTCCGGTGCCGTCGACGGTGAGGTCGGGGGTGGTGTCCGGGGCGGTCCGGTCGGGGGCGGTCATCGCGGGGTCTCCTGGGTGATGCGCCAGAGGCGGCGGGGCAGTTCGCCCTCCTCGAAGGGATGGACGTCGGCGAGGTGCCAGCCCTCGGCGAGCCGGTCCACCAGCTCACGGGGGAAGAAGTGGACGGCGAAGCCGCCGTGTTCCCAGATGTCGTCCCCCTGGCCGGTGCCGGCGCCGTAGTGGGCGTCGCCGGTGTGGCGGACGGTGTAGACGAAGGTGCCGCCCGGGCGCAGCACCCGGCGGACCTCGGCGACCAGCGCCGCGATCTCCTCGGTGGAGAGCGCCATGCAGAGCAGCATGTGGGCGAAGACCGCGTCGACGGAGCCGTCGGGCAGGGGCAGCGGTTCGCGGACGTCGTGGACGGCGGTGCCAACCCGGTCGGACAGGTCCTGCTCGGCGGCGGCGGCGCGCAGCTGCGCCAGGCCGGTCGGGCTGAAGTCGGTGGCCAGCACGGTGAAGCCGGCGCGGGCGAAGTGCAGCGCGTCACGGCCGTGGCCGGCGCCCAGTTCGAGTACCTCGCGGGCGCCGGCGGCGGCGAAGGCCTCGGCCGCGTACCGCGCGGGGGCGGAGGGCTGCTCGCCGTACATCCCGGGGTGGGCGCGGTACGTCCGCTGCCAGTGCTCGCGTTGGGCGTCGGCGAGCGCGGGCTCCCGGCGGGGCGCCGTGCCGGGGGTGTGGGTCATGGTGCTGCCTCAGCGGGGGTGTGTGGTGGTGCCGGTGGTGCGTGCCGTACGGGTTCAGCTTAGGGGTGGGGCGGTGTGGCGGGGCGGGCGGTGTCGGGGGCGCTGCCGCCGAGGCGGGTGAGCAGGCCGGAGAGGAGGGTGAGGTCCTCGGCGGGCCACTGGGCGAAGGCGTCGGCGGCGACCTGGCGGGCGGTGTACAGCATCTCGGTGAGGCGTTCGCGGCCGGTCGGGGTGAGGGCGGCGTAGGTGACCCGGGCATCGCGGGCGGCGGCCTCGCGGCTGACCAGGCCGATGCGCTCCAGCGGGGCGAGGCCGCGGGTGACGCCGGAGGCGGTGAGGCCGAGCGCCTCGGCGAGGTCGACCCGGCGCATCCGGCCGCCGGGGGCCTGGGCGAGGTGCAGCAGCAGGGTGAAGTCGGACAGGCTGACGCCGTGCAGGCCGCTGAGGCCGGCGTCGAAGCGTTTGACGACGGCCGTCTGGGCGCGGACCAGGCGCAGGGCGGTGTGCAGGGGATCGGGTGTCGTGAGCTCTGTCATTGCCACCTCCTTGACTGCTCAAGTATACGCCTGCGCGGAGCCGTCAAGGAGGTGGCGGAGGGGGAGGGGGGTCGGGTCAGCCGGTGGCGTTGGCGGCGCGGCGCCGGCGCTTGCCGAGCGGCGCCTGGGAGAGGTCCTCGGCCTGGGAGCGGAGGTTCCTGAAGCCGTAGCCGCGGCCCGTCAGCCAGGACTGCGCGGCCTGCTCGGCCCGTTCGGTGGCCTCCAGGATGTCCTCCTCGGCCTCGCCCCCGTCGAGGAAGCGGAAGGTGAAGGCGGTTCGCGCGGAGAGGTCGTAGCTGAGGTGGCCCTCGCGGGTGAAGGAGGCGTGCAGCACGTCGTGCTCGGGCGCGGCGGCCAGGAGTTCGGCGCGCTGCTCGTCGGTGAGGCCGTCGAAGACGCCGCGCACCATGATGCGGAAGGTTCGGGTAGTCATGCCCCGACGATAGGCAGCAGGGGCGGTGGGCCGCCAATGCGATTTCCGCCGGGTCCCGTCGCCCGGCCCGGCGGCGGGACCCGCGGGTGCTAGGAGCGTGGGTCAGTAAGCGGCAACCCGCGTGTGGCTTGTGATCATTCGTACGAGATGATCCTGGTATGCGTGATCAGGAGGGGTTGTTCG